>NZ_JBEZLR010000005.1:0-192860 GCF_040652275.1 Streptomyces sp. NPDC048275 | reverse complement strand
CACAGCGCCGATGGTACTGCAGGGGGGACCCTGTGGGAGAGTAGGACGCCGCCGAACTAATTGTAGAGAAAACCCCTGTACCGGGAATCCGGTACGGGGGTTTTCTGCGTTTAAGGCCGTTGGGTTCCGGGGCGTTCGGCGTCGTTTTCACGACGGCTGTACCAACCTCGTGTCGTAGGCCAGGATCACCGCCTGAATGCGGTCGCGTGTGCCTGTTTTCGCGAGGATGCGGCTGACGTGTGTCTTCACCGTCGACTCGGCGAGGTGGAGGCGGGTGGCGATCTCGGTGTTCGTCCAGCCCTGGCCGATGACGGTCAGGATTTCGCGTTCCCGGTCGGTGAGGACGGCGAGTCGTGGGTCCACGCCGGGGATCTCATCGGTGGCGGCTTCCGGCAGGTGCTGGACGTACGCGTCGAGGAGCCGTCGCGTCAGGCTCGGCGCCACCACCGCGTCGCCTGTCGCCACCGCACGGATGCCCGACAGCAGCTCCTCGGGCAGCGCGTCCTTGATGAGGAAGCCGGACGCGCCCGCGCGCAGACCCGCGTAGGCGTACTCGTCGAGGTCGAAGGTCGTGAGGATGAGGACGCGGGTGCGGTCGCCGGTGGCGGCGATGCGGCGGGTGGCCTCGATGCCGTCCAGGCCCGGCATACGGATGTCCATGAGGACGACGTCGGGGTGGAGTTCGGCGGTCATACGGATGGCCTCGGTGCCGTTCCCGGCCTCGCCGAGCACCGCGATGTCGTCCTGGCTCTCGAGGAGCATGCGGAAGCCGAGGCGCTGGAGGGGCTGGTCGTCGGCGATGAGGACGGTGGTCACGGGGTGAACTCCTCCGGTAGGTGCGCGTCGGATTCCTTCGGCAGGCGCACATGGACGCGCCAGCCGGACTCCGGGCCCGGGCCGGCCTCAAGTGTGCCGCCGTACAACGAGGTTCGCTCGCGCATTCCGGGGAGGCCGCGGCCGCTGTCCGACGAGGCGGTCCCGCCGCGTCCGGTGTCCGTGACCGTCAGACTGACGGCGCCACCGGCCTCGTACGACAGCTCGATCTCGGAAGTGGCTCCGGGGCCGGCGTGTTTGAGGGTGTTGGTGAGGGCCTCCTGGATGACGCGGTAGACGGTGAGCTGGCGGCCCGGGGGGAGGGAAGCGCGGCCGTGGACCGTGGTGCGGACGGGGAGGCCGGCGGCCCGTACGCCGTCGATGAGGTGGTCGAGGTCGGTCAGGGTGGGTTGTGGGGCCAGGGCGAGGTCTTCGGGCTGGTCGCGCAGGACGTCCAGGAGGCGGCGGAGTTCGGTGAGTGCCTGGCGGCTGGTGGTGCCGATGGCGTCCAGGGCCTGGGCGGCGCGTTCGGGGGACTTGGTGGCGGCGTACCGGCCGCCGTCCGCGAGTCCTGTGATGACGGACAGGTTGTGGCCGATGATGTCGTGCATCTCGCGGGCGATGCGGGCGCGTTCGGCTGCGGCGGCCAGCTGGATCTGCTGGTCGCGTTCGACCTCCAGTTGGCGGGCGCGTTCGACGAGGGAAGCGAGGTACTCCTGGCGGGTGCGGACGGCGATGCCGAGGAGTGCCGCCAGGGCGAGGCCCATCATGGCCGGGACGATGTTCTGCTCCGCGCTCTCGGTGGGAGAGCGGGCACTGGTCACGGCGAAGGGCACCACCACGAGGCCGTACGACCACAGGAGGGTGCGCAGACGGGTGCGCAGGGCCACGTTGAAGATGACGACGAGGAGGGTGAGGCCTGCCTGGAGGATGGCGCCGGACCAGGCGTTGACCACCGACATCGGGAACATCACCAGCAGGACCGCGAACGGGTGGGTGCGGCGCCACAGCAGCGGTACCGAGAAGCCCAGCGACATCATGGTGACGAGCCAGATGGGGAGCTCGGGACGGGCAGCGGTGTTCCGCCAGCTGCCGCCCGCGAGGTTTACCAGGCAGGCGGTGACGAAGAAGCCGGTGCACAGGACGTCCCACACCAGCGGGCGGTGCCGGTCGAAGGCGCGCGCCCGCTGGACGGCGCGGTGGAACTGGCGGGTGAGGGGCTGTCCGTTCGGCGTCCACTCGCCCTGCGAGTAGTCCTGGTCGCGTGTCACGGGACCGTCCTCTTCACGTGTCACGGGGCCATCCTCGTACGCCATCGTCCGTAGCCCGCCGTCATACGTCCCGGCGCTTCAGCAGCAGGCCCGCCGTGGCGAGTGTGGCCGCTGTCCACAGGGACAGTGCGAGCAGTGCCGCGCCCGGTGAGGCCGAGTCCGCTGACTGGTGGGCGTGGGTCAGGGATTCGAGGGACTTGGCGGGGAAGTAGCGCACGGCCTTGTCGACGATGTCGTACGGGATCATGGTGAGGACCTCCGGCAGGATCAGGATGCCGCCGATGAACGCGCCGATGCTGCCCGGGACGGAGCGGATCAGGGCGCCGAGGCCGAGGGCCATGACGGCGAGGAGCGTGAGACCGGCCGCGTTGCCCACCAAGGCACGGGCGATGCCCGGGTCGCTGAGCGAGGCCGCCTGGTCGGTGCCGGAGAGGAAGGTCTGGGCGAGCGGGAAGGTGAGGAAGTTCGTCGCCAGTACGACGGTGAAGGCGACCGCGCCCAGGACCGCGGCCTTGGACCACAGGACGGGGAGACGGCGCGGGACCGCTGTCATGCTGGAGCGGATCATGCCGGTCGAGTGCTCGCCCGCCGTGACCAGGATGCCCAGCACGCCGATGAGGATCTGCGTGAACTGCATGCCGAGCAGGACCAGGACGACGGTGTCCATTTTCCCGTCGCCGCCGGAATCGTAGGTCGTGCCGGTCACGATGCCCAGGGTGATCGTCAGGACGCTCGTCAGGGCCAGGGTGTACCAGGTGGAGCGGACCGTCCACAGCTTGTGCCATTCGGAGCGCAGGACGCGCCGCGGGGTGAGGGTGAGGACAGGGATGCTCATGTTGTCGCTCCTTCCAGGGGGGCGGCGTACTCGACGGAGTCGCGGGTGAGGTCCATGAAGGCCTCCTCCAACGAGGGGGCGCGCGGGGTGAGTTCGAAGAGCGGGATGCCGTGGGCGGCGGCGGTGTGGCCGATGTGTTCGGCGGTCGTGCCGCGGATCTCCAGGGTCTTGGGGGCGGCGCTGGTGATGGCCACGTCGGCTGCGGAGAGGAGCGCCGCGAGCGCGCTCGCCTCGGGGGTGACGACCTTGATCGTCCCGGTGCCGGAGTCCCGTACGAAGTCGGAGACGGTGGTGTCGGCGAGGAGTCGGCCGCGGCCGATGATGACGAGGCGCTCGGCGGTCAGCGCCATCTCGCTCATCAGATGCGAGGAGACGAAGACCGTACGGCCTTCTGCCGCGAGGGACTTGAGGAGGGTGCGGATCCACAGCACGCCCTCCGGGTCGAGGCCGTTGACCGGTTCGTCGAGGACGACGGTGGCGGGGTCGCCCAGCAGCGCGGCGGCGATGCCGAGGCGCTGGCCCATACCGAGGGAGAAGCCCTTGACGCGGCGGTGCGCGACCTCGGTCAGGCCGGTCAGGTCCAGGACGTGCTGGACGCGCCCGCGGGAGATTCCATGGGTGTGGGCCAGCGCCATCAGGTGGTGGTACGCGGTGCGGCCCGGGTGGATCGAGCGGGCCTCCAGCAGGGCGCCGACCTGGTGGAGGGGCGCCGGGTGGTCCTCGTAGGCGCGGTCGCCGATGAGCGCGCTGCCGCGGGTCGGGGTGTCCAGGCCGAGGATCATGCGCATCGTCGTGGACTTGCCGGCACCGTTGGGGCCGAGAAAGCCGGTGACGGTGCCGGGCCGGACGGTGAAGGTCAGATCGTGGACGACGGTCTTGTCGCCGTAGCGCTTGGTCAGTCCGGAGGCCGTAATCATGTCTTCGATGCTCGGGGCAGCGAGACGGTGCGGCGTCGGACCGGGGCGGGATGTCGGAGGGGCGGCGTAGTACCGGGGTATGACGGGGTCCCCGACATCGGGTTCCGGGTCCCCGTCACCCCGTGGTCACTTCAGGCGGGACGACGCCACGATCGAGACGATGTGCGCGGGAACGAGGAGCCACACGATCGCCGCCACGGCCACCGTCGCGATCTTCGTCGCCGTCAGGTCGCCGAGCGCCAGGTCGACGACCGCGGTCACGAGCAGCAGCAGGGTGCACTCGATGCCGTTGACCAGGCGGTGCAGGCCGACGGCCGAGGTGAGGCGGCGGACCCGGGCCAGGCCGGTGGAGCGCGGGACGACGGACTGGTCGGTGGCCTTCTCCATACCGCTGTCGGAACGGGCCACGTGGACCAGATCGGAGGACGACTTCAGGAGCAGGACGCCGATGGCCGCCGCCAGACCGGCCACCAGGTAGAGGTCCAGGCCGAGTTCGGAGGCGCGGATGCCCAGTCCGACCATGACGGCGGCGTCGGCGAGGTAGGCGCCGAGGCGGTCCAGATAGACCCCGAGCGGGCTGAACTGCTTGCGCCAGCGGGCCACTTCGCCGTCCACGCAGTCCAGCAGCAGGTACAACTGCATGAAGAGGACGGAGAGTACGGCGCCGCCCAGGCCCGGCAGGATCAGGGCGACTCCGGAGAGGACGCCCGCGAAGACCATCACCGTCGTGATCTGGTTCGGCGAGAAGCGCGTGCCCAGCATCAGGCGGGTCACCCGCAGCGAGAGCGCACGCATGTAGAGGCGGCCGGCCCAGTGCTCCGCCCTGCTGTCCAGTTTGCCCGCAGGGTGGATGACCTCGCGGAGTTCCTCTATTTGGACCTTGGTCATGCGGCTTTCTCCCCTGGATCAATGTGCGTTCAGGGAAGAGCATGACGGGGGCCCGGACGGAGGGTGTCGGCAGGGTGGATAACCGGTGGGTGATGTCGTACGCGCGTATTACGGTGGCCCCCATGAACCACGTGATCCGTTCCATACGTGCCGACGAGTGGGCCAAGGTGAAGGAGCTCCGGCTCGCCGCCCTGCGCGACCCCGTGGCGCATCTCGCGTTCCTGGATACGTATGAGAATGCCGCGGCGCGTCCCGACTCGGACTGGCGGGAGCGGGCGCAGAAGGCGGCCGAGGGGGCGAGCGAGCGGCGGCAGTTCGTCGCCGTGGGCGCGGACGGCGTGTGGGGTGGCTCCGTGGTCGTGCTGGTCGAGAAGGCCGGGGAGCGGGATGTCCTCGGGAATGTCATCGAGCGGGACCAGGGGCATCTGGTGGGGGTCTATGTGCGGCCCGAGCACCGGGGGCTCGGTGTCACCGACGCGCTCTTCGACGCCGCCCTCGCGTGGTCCTGGGAGATCGGCCTCGAGCACGTACGGCTGTTCGTGCACGAGAAGAACGGGCGGGCGGAGGCGTTCTACCGCAAGGCGGGTTTCGTGCCGACCGGGGGGACCATGGCGGCGCCGGGGGACACGGGGGAGCGGGAGCTGGAGTTTGTGATCAGTCGGGACCGCTGAGGTCCTCCGACGCTCGCCGGCGCCCGCCCGCTCTCGCTAGACCGGGAGCTCGTAGCGGGGCCAGCGAGCTCTGACCTGTTCCTTGGAGCGAAGCAGAGCCAGGGTCGGCAGGCCCTGATCCGCTCCGGTGGACAGCAGCTCCGGGAGCTGGGGAAGCGGAGCCACCGCGGCGACGTCGTCCAGGACCAGCGTGAGTGGTGGGTCGAGGCGACCAGAGGATGACCGTTCGGCCATGCGCCGGCCGCGCTCGACCACGCTTGAGGCGAGGGCCGTCAGGAGCGGCATCGCGCCGGGGTTCGCCTTGGGGTCCTCGATCGGTTCACCGACCACATAAAGCGTGCCCCCTTCGTTCACAAAGGAATCCAGGACGAGGGCGTCACTTCGGTTGGGTGTGCAGGATTCGCGGATGTTGACCGTGAAGAGCGAGGAGAGGGCGCGGGCCGTCAACTCCTGGGCGATATCGCGGCGTTCGGGGTGCGAGGTGAGCGCGGCCTCGAGTTCGCCGGCCGCGCCGGATGCGGCCTTGGGATGCGTGCGGAGGGTTCGTACGGCGTCCTGCACCTGCGTTCCCTGTGCCCAGCGGTGGACGTGGCGGAAGGCCTTGCCGTCCACGGCTGCGGCGTGCAGATAGCTCCGCAGGAGAGTTTCCGCGACGTCCGCCATCGCCTGGTCGACCTTGGCGGAGGGGCGTACGGGGGTCAGGAGAGCGACGGCTCTTGCTGCCGCCGTTGCCTTGTCCTCGCAGCCGGACGCGGGGTTCCAGTGGAGGCGGGCCGGGGTGTCGCAGAGGTGAGTGGGGTCGTAGAGAAGGACGGGGCCGAGTTTGGCTCGGGCGTCTTTCGTCTCCGACCAGGTTTTTGGGTTCGAGGTGATTACCAGGGCTGGGCCCTCCGCGTCGCGTACGGCCTGGGTTGCGGTGGGGTGGCGGGATTCGGGTGGGGCGAGGATGAGCGCGGCGGCTGTGGTTTGGGGGGTTTCCCACCCGCCCACCCGTTTACTGTCCGCTGCAAAGGGAGCCGTCGGCAGTAGGGGTGTCGGCAGCGGATGCGTCTGCGGGTGCGTCAGCGGGGGTGGTGTCGGCTGCGGTGCGTCTGCCCTCGGCTGCAGTGGCTCCGGCTTCTGCGGCGACTCTGTCGTGCGCTCCGCCCCCGTGGGCGGCTCCGTTTGCCGGTCCGTCGGTTCCGGCGTCGGGCGGGGGATCAGGACCTCGTGATGCGTCGGCTCCGGTTCCGGCTCGGATACCGGAGCCGGAGTGTCGTACATCCCCGCTCTTCGCCTCGCCCGTACCGCCCGCCACCGTGTCACTGTGCCCATCACGAACACCGTCAGCACGACCAGCACCATCAGCTGTCCGATGAACAGGCCCCAGAAGAGCCCGTACCCCGACAACTGGTCCGCGGGCGTGTCCGGCCATGCGCCCGCCATGTCACGCGGCTGCCCGATCAGATGCCGCAAGGCCAGTGGCGTACGGGAGAAGGTGACGGCCTGTGGCCAGGCCCCCCGGGCGAGCCACCCGGCGAGCCCCGTGGCCGACCACACCAGCGCCGTCATCCCGAGCAGGAAGGCGAGCACCCCGACCAGCAACCCGTCGGGGATGCCTCTTTCCTCGCCTCGTCCGTCCCGCCGGTCTTGTCTCATCTCACGCCACCGTGGACTCGGAGGAGCCGTCGAGATCGCTGAGGTGCTGCTCCACGAAGGCCGCCGCGCGCTCCTCGGCCTCCCGTTCCGCGGCGCGCAGCGCGTCGTCGGCGTGGAGGTCGGCGGAGGACTGGGTCATGGCCCGGTCGGTGAAGACCAAGGGGCGCTCCGTCTCGGTGATCAGGTGTTTCACCACCTGGACATTGCCGTTGACGTCCCAGACCGCGATGCCGGGTGTCAGGGTCGGGATGATCTCGACGGCCCACCGGGGCAGGCCGATCACCCGCCCCGTCGCCCTCGCCTCGTCCGCCTTCTGGGCGTAGATCGTCCGTGTCGACGCCATTTTCAGGATCGCCGCGGCCTCCTTCGCCGCCGCCCCGTCCACGACGTCGCTCAGGTGGTGCACCACCGCCACGAACGACAGACCCAACCGCCGCCCGAACTTCAGCAGGCGCTGGAAGAGCTGGGCCACGAACGGGCTGTTGATGATGTGCCACGCCTCCTCCACCAGGAAGATGCGCTTCTTGCGGTCGGGCCGGATCCACGTGTGCTCCAGCCACACGCCCACGATCGCCATCAGGATCGGCATGGCGATGGAGTTCCGGTCGATGTGGGACAGGTCGAAGACGATGAGCGGGGCGTCCAGGTCGATACCGACCGTCGTGGGGCCGTCGAACATGCCCCTCAGGTCACCGTCGACCAGCCGGTCCAGCACCAGGGCGACGTCCAGGCCCCAGGCCCGTACGTCGTCCAGGGCGACGTTCATCGCCTCGGCTGACTCGGGCTCGGGGTGCCGTAGCTGCTCGACGATGTCCATCAGTACTGGCTGGCGCTCGACGATCGTCTCGTTGACGTAGGCGTGCGCGACCTTGAGTGCGAAGCCGGACCGCTCGTCGAGCCCGTGCCCCATCGCGACCTCGATGATCGTCCGGAGCAGCGCCAGCTGGCCGGTGGTGGTGATCGCCGGGTCGAGGGGGTTGAGCCGGATGCCCATGTCCAGGGCGGCCGTCGGGTCGAGCCGGATGGGGGTTATCCCCAGCTCTTCCGCGATGAGGTTCCATTCGCCGACCCCGTCCTCGCCCTGCGCGTCCAGCACCACCACCTGCCGGTCGCGGAAGCGCAGCTGTCGCATGACGTACGTCTTCTCGAGCGCCGACTTGCCGTTGCCCGATTCGCCGAGGACCAGCCAGTGCGGTGCCGGCAGCTGCTGCCCGTACAGCTGGAAGGGGTCGTAGATGTACCCCTTCCCGGAGTACACCTCGCGTCCGATGATGACGCCCGAGTCGCCGAGGCCGGGCGCGGCGGTCGGCAGGTAGACGGCCTGCGCCTGGCCTGTGGACGTGCGCACGGGCAGGCGGGTCGTCTCGACCTTGCCGAAGAGGAAGCCTGTGAAGGCGTCCGTGAGGGCGGACATCGGATCCCGCATCAGAACATCAGCTCCTACCTGCGGATTCCGGTGGCGAACGGAAGGGTGTTGACGAAGGCCCGGTGGTGCTCACGGTCGCACCACTCCAGCTTCAGGTACGACTTGCCTGCCGATGCCCTTATCGTCCGTTTGTCGCGGGCGAGGGCCTCGGGGGAGCGGGAGGAGACGGTGATGTAGCCGACGAGGTTCACGCCGGCGGCTCCGCTCGCGAGGTCCTCGCCGCGCTGGTCCAGGCGGTTGTGGGAGGCGATGTCGCGGGGGTCGACCGTGCGGTTCATCTTGGCCTGACGGCTGGCCTCGGCCTCGTCGTTCGTCTTCTCGGTGAGCATGCGTTCGATGGCGACCTCGGTGGGTTCGAGGTCCATCGTGACGGCCACGGTCCGGATGACGTCCGGGGTGTGGACGAGAAGGGGCGCGAGGAAGTTGACGCCGACCGGGGTCATCGGCCATTCCTTCACCCAGGCCGTGGCGTGGCACCAGGGTGCGCGGGTGGAGGACTCGCGGGTCTTCGCCTGGAGGTAGGTGGGCTCCATGGCGTCCAGCTCGGCCGGCCAGGCGTTCCGCTTCGTCATCGCCTGGATGTGGTCTATCGGGTGGTCGGGGTCGTACATCGAGTGCACGAGGGAGGCGAGCCTGCCCTGGCCGAGCGGCTGCCGTACGCGGATGTCGGCTTCCTGCAGCCGGGAGCAGATGTCGGTCAGCTCGCGCGCCATGACGACGGCGAGCCCCGCGTCCCGGTCCAGCTTCTTGCCGCCCTGCGGCCGGGCGGCGCGCGCCATGGCATTCGCCTCGGCGGCCAGCTCGCGGGAGTAGTGCATGCACGCGACGAGATACGCCCGGTGCTGCTCGCTGCTCGTGGACACCATGGACTGGAGCTGGTCGTACGACTGCTGCAGCCAGCCGGGGGCCTTCTCGTCGCCTCGTACGGCGACGTCCTTGGCGTGGGCGTCCGGGTCGGCCGGGAGGGTGCGGGCGAGCATCTGGATGCGGGTGACGAAGCCGTCGCCGTTCGCGACGTGCTTGAGCAGCGTGCCGAAGCGGTCGACCAGGGCCTCCTGGTCCTCGCTGTCGCGCAGGCCGACGCCGGGGCCCTCGATCTCGATGGCCGCGGTGACCGTGCGGCGGTCGGCGTGCAGCAGCACGGCGATCTCGTCCGGGCCGAAGGGCGCGGCCAGCCAGGAGATGCGGCCGATGCCGGGGGGCGGGCCGATCTCGACCTCGCGGCCGTCGACGTGGGTGCCGGCCTCCATCACGTTGCTGCGGTAGGCCGTGCCGCGGCGGAGGCTGCGCTTGTAACTGCGGTTGATTTCAAACCATTTGTAGAACGTGCGGCGCTTGTACGGGACGTACACCGCGGCGAGTGCCACCAGCGGGAAGCCCGTCAGCAGCACGATCCGCAGCGAGAGCACCGGGACGAGCAGGCCGCACATCATGCCCAGGAACGCGCCCGCGATGATGAGCGCGATCTCGCCGGATTCACGATTCCGGCCGACGATCGCGTTCGGCCGGGCGCGGCCGATCAGATATGTACGGCGGGGCGTGACCGGATGGGACACGTGGGACTCGGTCGTCAACGCCCTTCACCTCCCGTGCGGTTGATACTGCTGCTGTTGCGGGTGTTGCCTGCGGGGCTCGTACGGGGCGGTGGTGCGGCGGATGGGACAGATCCGCCGCCTCCGTTCGATGTACGGGTGCTGTGGGCGGCTACGCCGCCGGAGGCGGGGTTGGCGGGGCGGGGCTGGCTGCTGCCGCCTCCGCCCCCTCCACCGCCGCCGCCGTTGTTGTCGGCGCGGGTGCTGTGGGTCTTGATGCCCTGGGCGACCAGGGTGGCCGGGGAGCTGATCACGGCCGCGGCCTTGCCCTCGGCGCCCTGCATGAGGCGGTTGTTGCGCGAGTGCGCGATCTCGTCGCCGAAGCCGGGGACGAAGCGGTAGATCATCGCGCTGGCGAAGATGGCCAGCAGGATGATGGCGAGGCCGGAGACGACGGCGGCGAGGGAGTCCGGGCCGCCGTCGGTGGCCAGCGCGCCGGCCAGGCCCAGCACGATGACGATCACCGGCTTCACCAGGATCACCGCGATCATGACGCCCGCCCAGCGGCGGACGTGGCCCCAGAGGTTCTTGTCGACGAGCCCCGAGTAGACGACGACGCCGAGGAGGGCGCCGACATACAGGAGCACGGCCCGCAGATACAGCTCCAGGTAGAGCACGCCCGCGGCGACGATGGAGACGAGCGACACCAGGATCAGCATGATCGGGCCGCCGCCGATGTCGTTGCCCTTGTCCAGGGCGGCGGAGAACGTGCCGAAGAACGTGTCCGTCTGGTTGCCGGTCGTCTTCGCGAGCACGTCACTGACGCTGTCGGTCGCCGAGACGACCGTGTACAGGATCAGCGGGGTGAAGGCGGAGGCCAGCACGGTGAGCCAGAGGAAGCCGATCGCCTCCGTCAGGGCGGTCGTCAGGGGGACGCCGCGCACCGCCCGCTTGGCTACGGCCAGCAGCCACAGCAGGAGGGTGAGGATCGCCGACGCCGCGAAGACGACGGCGTACTGCTGGAGGAACTTGGGGTTCGTGAAGTCGACGTCCGCGGTCTCCTTCACGGCCTTCGAGAGCTGGTCCACCGTCCAGGAGGCGGCGTCGGCACAGCCCTGGGCGAGGGAGGAGAGGGGGTCGAGGGTGGAGGTTACGGAGGGGGTGGTGGTTCCGCCGGAGCCGCCGGATCCGCTGTCGCTTTCGCAGTAGTTTTTGGCGGGGCCGCGGATGAGGTCGCAGGGGTCGTTGCTCGGCGTCGGTGTGGGGGCGGCGAGGGCGCGAGTGGCCAGCAGCACCGTCGTGGCCTGGACGGCCGTGACAGCGGCGGCGACTTTGAGTACGCGGCGGCTAGCGGGCATACGTGAACCCTCCGTACTCTTCGACAGCCTTGGTCATGTCGTCGGCGGTGGAGGCCCTCTGGTCACGCCCGACCGGGACCGGCCCGTCCTGCTGCGAGAAGTCGGTGACCTTCCAGTCCCCGCTGATCCACTTCAGTTGGTACGTCGTGGTGTACCAGCTCTCGGATACGGGGTTCGTGGACCCTTCCCCGGCCAGGCCGAAGAGCGATGTGTACCAGAGTTCGACCGTGGCGCTGTCAGCAGTAGAGGACGTGACCTTGGTGCCCACGGGGATGACTCGTGAGATGAAGGTCTGGCCGGTGGGCGCCGTGCCGTCTTTGTTCAGGCCGATGTTGGTCAGGAATTTCTCGCTGGAGTAGGCGCTGTCGAGGTCCGTCTGCCGGGCGGCGGCGACTTCGGGCGCGTACACCGTGTTGACGATCGTGTGCCGCTGGCCGGAGTCGAACATCCCGGTCGATCCGAGCGACACCCCGTAGTTCGCCGCCGCGCTCTGCGCCCCCTGCTCGCTGTGCGCGAACCCCGAAGGGATCGCCCCCGTCTTCGAATCCACCGGCCGCTCCCCCGAAGCCGCCGTAGGTGACGTGGTCGACGTGTCGCCCCCGCCCCCGTTTCCGTCGGTTGAGGAATCGTCTCCTCCGCGGTTCGCGAAGGCGATGGCGGCGATGAGGAGGACGACCACGCCCACCACCGTGACCAGGCTCCGCGAGGACGAGCGGCCGCGGCGGGCGCCGCCGTAGACGTCGCCGGCGCGGTCGGGGAGGCGGGTGCGGGTCTGGCCCGTACCCCCGTACCCCCCGTCCTCGCCGCGGGAAGCGTCCCCGTATCCGGGTTCGTCACCGAGACTCATGCCGCGCACGCCCCCTCAACCTCTTGCTGAACCAAGTAGTACGACGGTAGCCGTGCTGGTTCCCGCGCGGACGCGGTGTGGTGACTCGACATCAGGGAAACGCAACCTCAGCCGGTGGGCACGACGGACGGGTGGGTCGAATAGGAAGAGGAGAGAGGAGCCGGGCGCCCGGCCGGGGCTAGACGGCCATGCCGTACACGATGGTGAACAGCGTGCCGAGCGAGCCGATGATGAAGACCCCGGTGAGGCCCGCGATGATGAGGCCCTTGCCCTGTTCCGCGCTGAACGTGTCACGCAGCGCCGTAGCGCCGATGCGTTGTTTCGCCGCTCCCCAGATTGCGATCCCGAGGCAGAGCAGGATGGCGACCGCCATCACGACCTGGATCATCGTCTTGGCCTCGTTGCCCAGGCTGCCGAAGGGACCCCAGTCCGGGGCGATTCCGCCGATGATGGTGGTGATGTCGCCCTTGTCGGCTGCGAAAAGCATGTAAGTCACCGCCCCTAGTGGGTAGTTCTGCACCCCCTGCCACTGTGCGCAGAGGTCGGGCCCATTCTCGCTGACAATGTCGCCGTCGTATGTCGACTTGACGTCATTGATTGGCGGGTTTCGTACGAATCCCTTGCTACCGGCGCACGCGGGACCCTCGCGGGCGGCGTATGACGGTATGCAAAGATTCGTATGGTCACTCTGTGTATCACGGCTGGTCACGCGGGGCAATGAAGTCGAGGCGGAACCTGTGGTGTGGTGCCGTCGTTGACCCCTTCTACGCCGTGGTCGCCCCACCCACCTCGTAGCATCCCTGCGAACGCGTCCCGTTTCTGACGGGCCGTCGAGCCGATGTTCCCCGGGTCGTGCGTCTGCCGGATGTGGACACCGACCGTCGATACGAAGGCTATCCCGTGCTTCTGCGGCGCACGGCGACGGGCCGCGGGCCGGTAACCGCGGCCCTTACCGAACGAGGTCTGCGCGTCGCCGGTCAATGGCCGCTCGATGGCGAGAAACTGACGGCGGCTTGACTCAACACCTCCCACTCACGGAGCTCCCCATGTTCGATGTCGCTCATCAGGTCGACGCGGTGCGACGGCAGGTCGGCACGCGCGTGTACAAGGGGGGCGAGGCGCGTGTGGTGACGGTGAGCCAGACGTACGACTCGAGGATCGAGGACCTCTGGGGCGCCTGCACCGACGCCGAACGCATCCCGCGGTGGTTCCTGCCTGTCTCCGGTGACCTCCGCGTCGGCGGCGCGTACCAACTGGAGGGGAACGCCGGAGGCACCATCGAGCGCTGCGACCGGCCCCACGGCTTCGCCGCGACCTGGGAGTACGGCGGCGAGGTCACCTGGATCGAGGTCCGGCTGACGGCGGTGGCGCCAGCCGTCACGCGCCTCGAGCTCGAACACATCGCTCACGTCGACGACGAGCGCTGGACGGAGTTCGGCCCGGGCGCGGTCGGCGTCGGCTGGGACCTCAGTTTCATGGGCCTCGCCCACCACCTTTCGACGGGCGGCTCCGTCGACCCGAAGGAGAGCATGGCCTGGCTGATGTCCGACGAGGGCCGCCGCTTCGTGACGCTGAGCAGCGACGAGTGGTACGAGGCGAACGTCGCCGGCGGAGCGCCCGAGGACGCCGCCCGCGCCGCCGCGGATCGTACGACCGCGGCGTATACGGGGGCGGCGCCCGCCGAGTAGTGAGGGGGCCGTCGGTCAGGTCACGGCTTCCGACAGGATCTTCGCTGTCTCGGCGATGAGCGGGTGGTCGTAGGGTGCGTCCACCGTGGACCGGGTGGTGAGGACGGCCAGGACTACGGGGGTTCCGTCCGGGGTCCAGGCGATGCCCACGTCGTTGTTGGCGCCGTACTTGCCGCCGCCCGTCTTGTCGGCGAGGGTCCAGTCCTCGGGCAGTCCGGCGCGGAAGCGTTCCGTGCTCGTCGTGTTGGCGAGCAGCCAGTCGGTCAGGCGTTCGCGGTCCTGGGGGTTCAGGGCGTTGCCCAGGACCAGCCGGGCGTAGGTGCGGGCGATGGCTGCCGGGGTGGTCGTGTCCTCCACCCGCCACGGTTCCGCCGAGTTGAGGACCGGCTCCCACCTGTCCAGTCGGGTCGTCTCGTCCCCCAGGGAGCGGCAGAAGCGGGTCACCGCCGTGGGGCCGCCGAGCTCGCGCAGCAGGAGGTTGCCGGCCGTGTTGTCGCTGTAGTCGATCGCCGCGGCGGAGAGCTCCGCGATGGTCATTCCGGCGGCCAGGTTCTCCGGCTTTTCGGTGATCTTCGAGTTCTCGACCACGTCCGCCGCCGTGTAGTGGATGCGCTTGGCGAGGGTCTCGCCGTCGTGGTCCAGGTCCCGCAGGATCGCCGCGGCCGCCAGCGGCTTGAACGTGGAGAGGATCGGGAACCGTTCCTCCGCCCGGTACCGCACGGTCGCCTTCGTCACCGGGTTGTGCGCGAATGCGCCGAGTCTGGCGCCGTGTTGTTCTTCCAGCTCCCGCAGGCGGGAGCGTATGTCCTGGGCACGGGTGTTCGCGTACGCCGGTCCCGCCGCCGTGGTCAGCGCGAGTGCGGTGGCCGTGGTCAGCAGGGTGCGGCGCGTTGTGGTGCGCTTCGTCGAGCCTAAGATTTTTCTTCCTCCAGTCCCTCTACGAAGTGGTCGAACTCGCCCGCCTGTACGCCCAGTACGAACGCGTCCCACTTCTTCTGAGTGGTAGTGACGATGTTCGTGGGGTCACTGGTTTCACGGATGTAGACCAGGTCGTTGTCGCCGAAGGCGAGTTCGATCCAGGGACCGGGGCCGGTCGCGTCGTCGGGCGCGGCTCGGACCCAGTCGAGGTTCGAGGGGACTTCAGCCACGGCGTGCGTTCTCCTTCAGTACGTGGATGAGGGCGCCGAAGGCTCGGGGGGTGGCCCCGAGTATGGCTCGGCGCGGGTCGCTGCTTTCGGTGAGATGGATCTGGGTTGTGCCGGTGGCGGTGGCGGCTATGTGTACGCAGGAGTCGCCCGATCCGCAGAAGGACGACTTCTGCCAAGAGTGGTGCTGAAGCATTTCGGTCCCCTCACAGGTCGTGGATCAGCTTGTGGATGAAGTCGCGAGAGTCCTCGGGGGCGAGGGCCACCGATTCCGCGCGGTCGAGGAGGACTTGGTACATCTGGAGCTGGGCCTCGGCGTCAAGAAACACGGGGCCGTGGGACTGGTCGAGGTGCACGGTGTCGAGCTGAGCGACGGGGCCCGTGGAGTAGAAGATCGACTGGCCGGAACCCGGGAAGGAGCCCGCGGCGAACGGGAGCACCTTCAGGGTGACGTGGTCCCGCTCGCTCATGTTCAGCAGGTGGCGCAACTGCGCTTTGGCCACGGTGGCGCCGCCGAACTGCATGCGTAGAGCTGCCTCGTGGATGATCGCCACCTGTGGCGTCGGGGGGTCCCTGAAGAGGACGGCCTGGCGCTTGATGCGGAATGACACGCGGTGCTCGATCTCCGGCGGGGGGAGCTCGGGTACGACCTGGCGGAACAGCTCGCGGGCGTGGTCGGTGGTCTGGAAGAGGCCGGGGATGTGCACGGTGACCGCGGTGCGCAGGCGCCTGGCGTGGTGCTCCACCTCGGCGAGGTCGAGCAGGGCGGCGGGCAGGATCTCGCGGTACTCCTCCCACCAGCCGCGTTTACGTCCGGAGGTCATGCCCGCGAGTGCCTCGACGAGGTTTTTGTCCGGGCATTTGTAATGGCAGGCCAGCGTGCGCACGCGTTCCGCGCTGACACCGATGCGTCCGGCCTCCATGTTGCTGATCTGGCTCTGCTGAGCTCCGATCAGTTGACCGGCCTGGGTTGCGCTCAGGCCTGCTCGCTCGCGCAATTTACGCAGCTCACCGCCGAACCGGAGTTGGCGACCCGTCGGGTTGCTTCTCACGGGCTGGCCCGCCTCCTTGCTGCGGCTGTCACCCACACGGGTGGCATGTCATGGATTCTCGGTCATTCATGTCATGTATGACACGGGCGCCGCTACCTTAATGCTCAGGCGCCTCGCCCAGAAGTACCCCGCTCGACGGAGCGGCCGCGGTCACTGGGCAACGTACCCAAATCACCTAACTCCCTGCCGAACCAGGAGACTTCCGATGGCAACCGTATCCCCGCCCTGGAACTACACCCTCCAACTCCCGCACGATCCCCGCGCCCCGGGCATCGCCCGAGCCACCCTCCGTACCGTCCTCGCCGCCCACGGGCTCAGTGAACTCGCCCCCACCGCCGAACTGCTGGCCTCCGAGCTGCTCACCAACGCCCATCTGCATACCCAAGGGCCGTACGCCCTCCGCATCCGTGCGACCGAACCCGACCGGCTCCGGATCGCCGTCTGGGACTCCGACCCACGGGTCCCGCCCGGCTTCGCCGACCGGTGCCCACAGCCTGTGGATACCGCTGAGGGCGGTCGCGGGCTGCACCTGGTACGGGCCTACGCGGACGCGTGGGGCGCGTACGTGTTCGGTGACGCCGGGTTCAGGGAGGGCGGGAAGCTGCTGTGGGCGGAGTGTCAGTGGAGCACCGCATCACGATGAGCATCCCCATGTGCTGACGGATGGTCACGGCACCGGCGGGCTGGTCGCCGCATATGCGGCAGGTGGGGTGCGGGGGGTACGGGTCCGGGTTTCGGGTGCTGGGGCGGGGGCGCCACATGCGGTTTCTCTTTGCGAGTGATCGCCCCGTCGCGCGGGGGGCGCCTCTACACTGACCTCGGCGGACTCCCTGGCGGCGAGGGGCGGTTGACGGTGCGTAAGGCGTGGATCGTAGCGATCGCTGTCGGCGGGGCGGCGCTCAGCTTCGTGATGCTGCTCGTCGTCGGCGTCTACATGGTCGCGGGGAACCTCGCCAACGGGATCGGCGCAGGGGCGGTCGGGCTCGCCAAGGGGGCGGTGCCGGCCGCGTATCAGACGCTCGTTCAGCGGTGGGGCAATCTGTGCGGCGCCATCAATCCGGCGCTGCTGGCCGCTCAGCTGTATCAGGAGAGCGGGTTCAATCCGAGTGCGAAGAGTCCGGCGAAGGCCGAAGGGATAGCGCAATTCATCCCGGGGACCTGGGCCACGCACGGGATCGACGGCGACGGGGACGGGGACCGTGACGTCTGGGACCCGAATGACGCGATTCCGTCGGCCGCGTCGTACGACTGCGAGCTCGCCAAGTACGTGGAGGACGCGCCGGGGAACCCGACCCACAACATGCTCGCCGCCTACAACGCGGGGGCGTACGCGGTCATCAAGTACGGGGGCGTGCCGCCGTACAAGGAGACCCAGAACTATGTGAAGACGATCACGACCCTGCAGCAGAGCTTCGCCCGGCCGGTGGGGCGTGTCGATCCCTCCAGACAGGCCGCCGCGGCGATCACCTACGCCCAGAAGAAGCTCGGCACGCCCTATCTGTGGGGCGGCAACGGCACCGCTGACCAGGGCGGACGCTTCGACTGCTCGGGGCTGACGAAGGCCGCGTACGAGAGTGTGGGGGTCACCCTGCCGCGCGTCGCCAACGACCAGTACAACGCCGGACCGCACCCCGCGCGCGAGGAACTGCTGCCGGGGGATCTCGTCTTCTTCTCCGACGACCTCACCAACTCGCGGACCATCCGGCACGTGGGGATCTACGTGGGTGGCGGTTACATGATCGACGCGCCCAGGACGGGTGCCGTCATCCGCTTCGACCCCATCGACACCCCCGACTACTTCGGCGCCACGCGAGTGACCGAGGATGGCGCGAAAGCATTGCCCACGACGGTCTGAAGCCACCCTGAATCGGGCCTGAACGCACCCCCTGAGCTGCGGCGATGTATCTCTCTTCGATAACGTCTGCGTGATCATTCGGTGGAGTGTGGAACGTATCGAAGGGGAGTGTGCGTTCCTGTTGAGGTAGAGAAAGACGACGAAGGGGCCGCAGCATCATGGCTGGACTCGCCGATTCCGGTTCGAATCCCGACGTCGATCTGCTGTACGACATCAACGGCCTCGCCAAGGACGCGCCGCACTGGTTCGACCGCGGCATGGAGTTCGTGGGCGAGTACGGGCTGCTGTTCGTCATGGTTCTGCTGGTGGTGTGGTGCTGGTGGACCGTTCGGAGGCGGGCCGGGGACAACGCCGCGTCCTCGGTGGCCGCACTGGTGTGGGCCCCGCTCGCCGCGGGCATCGCGGTGCTGGTGAACGTGCCGATACGGGGCTTTGTGGAGCGGCCCCGGCCCTTCGTCGATCACGAAGGGCTCGATGTGCTGGTGAGCGGCAAGACCGACTTCTCCTTCGTGAGCGATCACGCGACGCTCACGATGGCGATGGGGGTCGGGCTGTTCGTCGCGAATCGGCGGTTCGGGCTCATCGGCCTCGGGGTCGCGCTGCTCGAAGGCTTCTGCCGGGTCTACATGGGCGTGCACTATCCGACGGACGTCATCGGCGGCTTCGCCCTCGGTACGGCCGTCGCGCTGCTGTTGTCTCCGCTCGCCATGGCGCTGCTGACGCCGGTGATGAAGGCCGTGGAGGGTTCTCCCCGGGTCGGGTGGCTGATCAGGGCGCGGGGTGCCGCTCCGGCCGGGCAGGACGCGTTCATTCCGGGAGCTCGGGCCGAGCGGCCCGAGGAGTCGGATCTGGCCGCGTAGCTCCGTGGCTTTCTCACGGTCACGGCGTGGTCCTACAGCGCCTGCGGGAACGAGAAGACACGGTTCGGGTCGTACTGCTTCTTCAGCGCCGCAAGGCGGGTCGCCGCGTCGCCGTAGTACGCCTTGCGCCAGTTGGTGAGGGTCGAGTCCGTGTAGTTCTGGTAGGCGGCGCCGGAGGCGTGCCGGGCCATCGCCGTGTGGGCGGAGGTCAGCCAGGACTCGGCCGTGGTGCCGGAGGTGCCCGCCTGCCAGGAGGCGATGTACTGGGCCAGCATTCGGGAGCGGCGGTGCACGAAGGCCGTCGCGGTCGGGGAGACCCGGTTGATGGCGCCGCCCAGTGCCGTGAGCGCGATGCTGCCGGCACCGCCGCGCACCGATGAGATCTGGTTCAGCAGCGTCTGGATGCCGGCCGCGGAGATCGAGCGGTCGAAGAAGTCCGAGCGGGCCGCGTACGTCTCGCGGCCGAGCGCGCCCTGCGGGGAGCGGCCCGGCGTCGAGCCCGGCAGGTGGCACTGGGCGTCGGTGGCGAAGGAGGAGCAGCCCGCGTACACCTCCATCGAATCCTCGTACGACCGCTTCTTGAGGGAGACGCTCCTCGCGGGTGCGCCGATCTTGTCGGCGAGGCGGTCCACGGCGTTCTGGAGTTCGCCGTACGTGCCGAGGGAGAACGCGGCGATGGAGACGGTGGGTGTGCCCCCGGCCGCGTTCGCGAGGTGGCAGGAGGACCAGATCTCGTCCGGCTGGCTCGGGCCCCACTCCTGCCAGGCCTTCACGACGGCGGCGGCCTTGGCCCAGGGCCAGGTCATGTAGGCGGATACGGCCTGAGGGGCCGGGTGGGTCTTGAAGCGCAGCTCGGTGACGACGCCGAAGTTGCCGTTGCCGGCGCCGCGCAGGGCCCAGAAGAGATCCTTGTTCTCGGTCGCGTTCGCGATGAGCTGCTTGCCGTCCGCGGTGATCAGCGTCGCCTGGGTGAGGCTGTCGCAGGTGAGGCCGTACGCGCGGGAGACCACGCCGTGGCCGCCGCCGAGGGTCAGGCCCGAGACACCGACCGTGGGGCAGGAGCCCGCGGGGATCGTGACGCCCTTCGCGGCGAGAGCGCGGTAGACGTCGATCAGCTTGGAACCGGCGCCGACGACCGCCGTGCCGCCCGCCCTGATCTTGTTCAGCTTGGAGACGTCGAGGATCAGGCGGCCGTTTCCGGAGGACCAGCCCGCGTAGGAGTGGCCGCCGTTGCGGATCGAGAGCGGAATGTCGTGGGCGCGGGCGTACGCCAGGGTCGTACGGATGTCGTCCGCGTGGGCGACGTACGCCACGGCGGTGGGCTTCAGGGAGTCGAAGCGGGTGTTGTAGAGCTGGCGGGCGCTGGCCCAGCTGCTGTCGCCGGGGCGGATCAGGGCGCCGTCCAGGTCCTTCGCCAGGGCGGACCAGTTGGCGGCGACACGGGGGACGGCGCCGCCGGCGGTGCGTATCGAGGTGGTGTTCGTCTCCGAGGCCACCGAGGCCTTGGCGCCCGTGCCGCCCGTGCCGCCCGTGGCGTCGCACGCGGCCGTGGCCACTGTCGCGAGTGCGGCCGCTCCGCCACCGATGAACGTACGCCGTTGCATGTGCGCCTCCTGTTGGTTTCGTGGAACGAGACGGGTGTTCGGTTCCGCGGGTTCCATGGGGGAGGCGCGGGGACGAGGGCGGGACGGAATTATTACCCGACCGTGATCGACGTCTCTTTCCGGCCAAGGGTGCCGGGGCGGCTTCGTGAGTTTGGGTCGGCTACATGAGTGCGGTCTGCGCGTGTCCCTCGGCGTCCGTGCGGGCCAGGCTGCGGGCTCTGCGTGCCGGTCCGCGCCAGCCGCAAGTGCAGCGGGCCAGGCAGAAGTGGCCCTGTTCGACCGTGGTGGTCCGGTGTTCTTGCGGAGGGATGCTCTCGTGCTGCTGCGCCACAGAAACAACGTTACCCAAGGCAAGTAAACGAATGGCAATCGCGTGACGAGCTTCGCTACCCGTCGTTAACCGGAACAACAGGAGGGCCCGGGACGGACCGGCTGGGGGTCGGCGGACGATGGTGGCGCAGCAGCAGAAGCGGGCGGGCGGGGAGGTCGTCGCGGTCGCGGTGGCAGGGCTGATGGTCTGCGCCGGCGGGTGTTCGGTGGAACGGGCCGGTGCCGAGGACGCGCGCCCCGGCGCCGCCTCCGTCGACAAGCTGCACCGGGCCGCCGCCGCGCTGGAGCGTGCGGGCAGCGCGAAGGCCCGTACGTCGATGGAGATGGCCACCGGCGGCACCCGGGTCACCATCCGCGGTGAGGGTGTGTACGACTTCACGAAGCAGACGGGCCGGCTCAAGGTGCTGCTGCCGCAGGACCCGGCCGGTGCCGACGAGCACCGGCCGATCACCGAACTCCTCGCGCCGGGCGCCCTGTTCATGAAGAACCGCGGTGCCGGGGTCCCCGCCGACAAGTGGGTCCGTGTCGACACGGCCACCCTCCCCGACGGGAACCTGGTGACCGGCGGGGCCACCGACCCCTTTGCCGCGGCTGAGTTGCTGCGGGGGACGCGTACGGCGACGTATGTGGGGAAGACGGAGGTCGCGGGTGCTCCCGTGCGGCACTATCGCGGCACCGTCGACCTGGGTGTCGCCGCGAAGAGCGCGTCGAAGGGCAACCGGAAGGCGATCGAGGCGGCGGCGAAAGGGTTCGCCACCGCCAGAGTCCCCTTCGACGCCTACCTCGACGAGCAGGGGCGCATCCGCAAGCTGCGGCACCGGTTCAGCTTCGTCAACGGACAGCAGGAGGGCATCGTCGCGGTCGCCTCGACGACCTTGCTGTACGACTTCGGGGTCCCCGCCGACGTACGGCTTCCGGAACCCGGGGACATCTTCGCCGGGAAGATCGCGGAGCCGTAGTACGCGGGGCGTATGAGGAGGAGTGGGGGGCCGGAAATGGCCCTTCCGTGCCATGCGCGGTGTGTAGGCCGCTCCCTACGCTAGGAAAGTCCGTGACGGCAGGAAGAGGTGATGCACGTGGCTCCGGTCGGCGGTACGGCAGTTCAGGACCACGTGGCCCTCGCCGAGATCGAGCTGTGCGGCGACCTGATCATCGCGGCCTCGGCGGCCCATGAGGACCGGCTCAGCCTGGAGAGCATCGACGAGGTGTTGAAGGTGGCCGAAGAGCGTGCCCGTGAGAGGGGTGCGGAGGGGTAGGGGTCGGCTGCGGTTCCCCTCATGCCGGCCGCGGTTCCCCTCATGTACGCAGTAGTCGTCATGTATGCGGCAGTCGTCACGTACGCAGGAGTCGGCCGATCGCCTTCGTCGCTTCCTCGACCTTCGCGTCGATCTCGTCGCCGCCCTTGAGGGCCGCGTCCGCGACGCAGTGGCGCAGGTGCTCCTCGAGGAGCTGGAGGGCGAAGGACTGCAGGGCCTTCGTGGAGGCGGAGACCTGGGTGAGTATGTCGATGCAGTAGACGTCCTCGTCGACCATCCGCTGCAGACCGCGGATCTGGCCCTCGATCCGGCGCAGACGCTTGAGGTGCTCGTCCTTCTGCTTGTGGTAGCCGTGGATGCCGCGGTCGTGGTCGGTCACGACTTCCTGGTCGCCGGAGGGTGCCGTCGCACCTGCCTCGGTGGTCGTCATCGGGTCCTCCTGCTGATGCCGTACTGATACCCCTGGTGGGTATATGGTAACGAACTTTGCTGGGTATAGGGCCCTTGCCCGATGGCGGGACCGGACCCTGTGCTGATCGCTGTGCTTGATGGGCGACACTGGGAGACGGCCGGTTAGCCGTGGCCGGATGATGCGCTTAGCATCAGCCTGACCGAAACAAAAGGACTCCGAGGACCCCAAGTGCGCTTTCGTCTGACCCCCAGGGAGACGAGCTTCTATGACATGTTCTCCGCATCCGCGGACAACATCGTCACGGGCTCGAAACTCCTGATGGAACTGCTTGGGGCGGACGCCTCCGCCCGGGCCGAGATCGCAGAGCGGATGCGGGCCGCGGAGCATGCCGGGGACGATGCGACACACGCGATCTTCCACCAGTTGAACTCCTCCTTCATCACGCCGTTCGACCGCGAGGACATCTACAACCTCGCCTCGTCCCTCGACGACATCATGGACTTCATGGAGGAGGCCGTCGACCTGGTTGTCCTTTATCAGGTCGAGGAACTGCCCAAGGGCGTGGAGCAGCAGATCGAGGTGCTGGCGCGGGCGGCCGAACTGACGGCCGAGGCCATGCCGAACCTGCGGACCATGGACAACCTCACCGAGTACTGGATCGAGGTCAACCGGCTGGAGAACCAGGCCGACCAGATCCACCGCAAGCTGCTCGCTCAGCTCTTCAACGGCAAGTACGACGCCATCGAGGTGCTGAAGCTCAAGCAGATCGTGGATGTGCTGGAGGAAGCGGCTGACGCGTTCGAGCATGTGGCGAACACGGTGGAGACCATCGCCGTCAAGGAGTCCTGACTTCTTCATGGACACCTTTGCACTGATCGTGACCATTCTGGTCGCGCTCGGATTCACATACACGAACGGCTTCCACGATTCGGCGAACGCCATCGCCACGTCGGTGTCCACGCGGGCGCTGACCCCGCGGGCAGCGCTCGCCATGGCCGCGGTGATGAACCTCGCGGGTGCGTTCCTCGGCAGCGGGGTCGCGAAGACCGTCAGCCAGGGGTTGATCGAGACGCCCGAGGGCGGCAAGGGGATGGGGATCCTCTTCGCGGCGCTCGTCGGGGCCATCGTCTGGAACCTTGTCACCTGGTACTTCGGGCTTCCGTCGTCCTCGTCGCACGCGTTGTTCGGTGGGCTGGTGGGGGCGGCGCTCGCGGGCGGTACGACCGTGCTGTGGTCCGGCGTCGTGGACAAGATCGTCATCCCGATGTTCGTGTCGCCGGTCGTCGGTCTGATCGTCGGCTATCTGGTGATGTGCGCGATCATGTGGATCTTCCGCAAGGCCAATCCGCACAAGGCCAAGCGGGGCTTTCGTATCGCTCAGACCGTGTCGGCGGCCGGGATGGCGCTGGGGCACGGTCTTCAGGACGCGCAGAAGACGATGGGCATCGTGGTGATGGCGCTGGTCATCGGGGATGTCCAGAGTGCCGATGCGCCGATTCCGGTGTGGGTGAAGATCGTCTGTGCGGTGATGCTGTCGCTGGGGACGTACGCGGGTGGCTGGCGGATCATGCGGACGCTCGGGCGGAAGATCATTGAGCTGGATCCGCCGCAGGGGTTCGCCGCGGAGACGACGGGGGCGTCGATCATGTTCGCCACGGCGTATCTCTTCAAGGCGCCGATCTCCACGACGCATGTCATCACCTCCGCGATCATGGGTGTGGGGGCGACGAAGCGGGTGAATGCCGTGCGGTGGGGCGTTGCCAAGAACATCGTGCTGGGGTGGTTCATTACGATGCCGGCGGCGGCGTTGGTGGCTGCGGCCAGCTTCTGGGTCGTTAACCTGGCGTTTCTGTAGGGGTTTGGCTCGGCACGGGCTTTCCGACGGCGGTTTTTTCGCCCCCGCCGCCCCTACCCGTCCCATCCCTGGGGGCTCCGCCCCCAGCCCCCCGCCAGGGGCTGCCCCCTGGACCCCCGCCAGGGGCTGCCCCCTGGACCCCCGCCAGGGGCTGCCCCCTGGACCCCCGCCAGGGGCTGCCCCCTGGACCCCGCCTTCGCCCGAAGGGCTCGTCCTCAAACGCCGGACAGGCTGACTACCCAGCCCGTCCGGCGTTGGCTTCCGCGTAGGAAAAGACGAGCGGGCCCGCCCCCGGGAGCCAGGGGCGGGCCCTTCTCGTCCTCACGGTGGCACCGCCATGCAGCACCGCGAGGGGTTCTTGTGTCCTGGTGGACGGTCCGGTCAGCCGAAGCGGCCGGAGATGTAGTCCTCCGTCGCCTGGACCGACGGGTTGGAGAAGATGCGCTCCGTGTCGTCGATCTCGATGAGTCGGCCGGGCTGGCCCACCGCGGACAGGTTGAAGAACGCGGTGCGGTCGGAGACGCGGGCGGCCTGCTGCATGTTGTGCGTCACGATGACGATCGTGAAGCGCTCCTTGAGCTCGCCGATCAGGTCCTCGATGGCGAGGGTGGAGATCGGGTCCAGGGCCGAGCAGGGCTCGTCCATGAGGAGGACCTGGGGTTCCACCGCGATCGCACGGGCGATGCACAGTCGCTGCTGCTGGCCACCCGACAGGCCCGAGCCGGGCTTGTTCAGGCGGTCCTTGACCTCGTTCCAGAGGTTCGCGCCCTTGAGGGACTTCTCGACGATGTCGCTGAGCTCGGACTTCTTGTAGGAGCCGTTGAGCTTCAGGCCCGCCGCCACGTTGTCGAAGATCGACATGGTGGGGAAGGGGTTGGGGCGCTGGAAGACCATGCCGATCGTGCGGCGCACGGCGACGGGGTCGATTCCGGTGCCGTACAGGTCCTCGTCGTCCAGGAGCACCTTGCCCTCGACGCGGCCACCGGGGGTGACCTCGTGCATACGGTTCAGGGTCCGCAGGAAGGTCGACTTGCCGCAGCCGGAGGGGCCGATGAAAGCCGTCACCGAGCGCGGCTCGACCGTCATCGAGATGTCTTCGATCGCCTTGTGGGCGCTGTAGTAGGCGGTCAGCCCGCTTACGTCGATTCGCTTGGCCATGATGGTTACTTCACTTCCAGTCAGTCGCTGATGGCCGCGTCAGCGACCGGTCTTCGGGGCCTTCCAGCGGGCGATGCCGCGGGCGCCCAGGTTGAGGATCATCACGAAGGCGATCAGCGTGAGCGACGCCGCCCAGGCCCTGTCGTACGCCGCGCCCGAGCCCGCGCTGTTCGCGTACTGCTGGTAGATGTACAGCGGCAGCGAGGACTGCGCACCCTCGAACGGGTTGGTGTTGATGAACGGGTTCCCGAACACCAGCAGCAGTACCGGTGCGGTCTCCCCGGCGATACGGGCGATCGCCAGCATGATGCCGGTGGTGATGCCGCCGATCGACGTCGGCAGGACCACCTTGAGGATGGTGCGCCACTTCGGGATGCCCAGGGCGAGGGAGGCCTCGCGCAGCTCGTTCGGTACGAGCTTGAGCATTTCCTCCGTGGAGCGGACCACGACCGGCATCATCAGGATGGCCAGGGCCAGCGAGCCGGCGAAGCCGAAGGGCTGCATCTCGAAGATCAGCATCAGGCTGAGGATGAACAGACCGGCGACGATCGAGGGGATACCGGTCATCACGTCGACGAAGAAGGTGACCGAGCGGGCGAGGTTGCCGCGCCCGTACTCCACCAGGTAGATCGCGGTGAGCACACCGATCGGCGCACCGATCAGGACCGCGAGGCCGACCTGCTCCAGGGAGCCGATGATGGCGTGGTAGATGCCACCGCCTGCCTCGGTGTCGGCGACGACACCCATCGAGTGGGTCAGGAAGTAGCCGTCCAGGACCTTCACGCCGCGCTTGACGGTGGTCCAGATCAGGGAGGCCAGCGGCACCACGGCGATCAGGAAGGAGACCCAGACGAAGGAGGTCGCGATGCGGTCCTTGGCCTGACGGCGGCCCTCGACGCGCGTGGCGATGCCGTACGTGCCGAGGATGAAGAGGATCGCGGCGATCAGGCCCCACTGGATCTTGCTGTCGAGGCCGGCGGCCAGGCCGATGCCGGCGGCGACG
This sequence comes from Streptomyces sp. NPDC048275, assembly GCF_040652275.1. Lineage (NCBI taxonomy): Bacteria > Bacillati > Actinomycetota > Actinomycetes > Kitasatosporales > Streptomycetaceae > Streptomyces > Streptomyces sp. NPDC048275. The sequence goes on along the minus strand of NZ_JBEZLR010000005.1, from coordinate 166,446 downwards.
ACGATGGAGCCTGCGGCGATCGCCCACGGCGACCACTTGGGGAGGCTGGCACCGCGCAAGGAGTCGGGGCGCTTGTCGGTGATGGCTGCGGTGCTCATGCGTTGGCCCCCGAGTACTCCTTGCGGCGGGCGATGATCATGCGCGCCCCGCCGTTGACCAGCAAGGTGATGATGAACAGGACCAGACCGGAGGCGATGAGGGCGTCACGGCCGTCCTGCGAGGCCTCGCTGAACTTGCTGGCGATGTTCTGCGCGAAGGTGCCGCCGCCCGGGTCGAGCAGGCTGGCGTTGATCTCGAAGGTCGGCGAGAGGACCGTGGCGACGGCCATCGTCTCGCCGAGCGCGCGGCCGAGACCGAGCATCGAGGCGGAGATCACGCCGGAGCGGCCGAAGGGCAGCACCGACATGCGGATGACCTCCCAGCGCGTGGCACCGAGGGCCAGTGCGGCTTCCTCGTGCATCTGCGGGACCTGACGGAAGACCTCGCGGCTCACGTTGGTGATGATCGGCAGGATCATGATCGCGAGCAGGATGCCGACGGTGAGCATCGAGCGGGGCGCGCCGCCCTGCCACTCGAAGATGCCGGTCCAGCCGAAGTAGTCGTTCAGCCAGCCGAAGAGGCCGTCCATGTGCGGTACGAGGACGAGGGCGCCCCAGAGGCCGTACACGATGGACGGGACGGCGGCGAGCAGGTCGATCACGTACGCGATGGTGCCGCCGAGCTTGCGGGGCGCGTAGTGCGTGGTGAAGAGCGCGATGGCGACCGCGACGGGGACCGCGATGACCATGGCGATGATCGAGGAGACCACCGTGCCGAAGGCCAGAACGGCGATGCCGAATTCCGGCGGGTTGAGGTTGGTGTTCCACTCGAAGGTGGTGAGGAAGTTGGCGTGGTCCTTACTGATGGCGAGCGAGGCCCGGTAGGCGAGGAAGGCCGCGATGGCGGCCATGACCGCCAACAGCAGGATGCCCGATCCGCGGGTGAGGCCGAGGAAGATTCGGTCACCGGGTCGGGTGGCACCGCGGGCGGCGCGCTTGTGCGCGGCCGCGGAAGGCTTTGGGGCGGGGGGTGGGGCTTCTTCAGTGCTCTTTGTAGATATGTCCATCGGATTCTCCGGTCTGCGGAGCCGTACATCGTGTGCGGCTCCTGGCGGCGGTGCACCGGACGGTGCGGCCCGGTCCCGGGTGGGGACCGGGCCGCACTCAGGTCAGCTCAGGTCGGCGATGGTGGTGCGGACCTTGGCGATGATGTCCTCGGGGATGGGCGCGTAGTCGTTCTCGGCCAGAACCTTCTGGCCGTCCTCGCTCGCGATGTAGGTGAGGAACGCCTTGGTGGTGGGCAGGGTGTCCGACTTGTTGCCCTTGTCGCAGACGATCTCGTACGTGACCAGGGTGATCGGGTAGGCGCCGTCGGCCGTGGTCTTGTAGTTGACCTCGAGCGACAGGTCCTTGCCCGTGCCGACGACCTTGGCGTCCGCGATGGCCGCGGTGGCGCCCTCGGTGCTGGGCTTGACCGGCTCGCTGGCGCCCGTGTCGAGGGCGACCGTGCTGATGCCGTCCTTCGCGTACGACAGCTCCATGTAGCTGATGGCGCCGGAGGTCTGCTTCACCTGCTGGGCGACACCGGAGGAGCCGGACGCGGACTGGCCGCCCTTGGCCTGCCAGGCCTTGCCGCCCTCGTACTTCCAGTTGTCGGGCGCGGCGGCGATCAGGTACTTGGTGAAGTTGTCCGTGGTGCCGGACTCGTCCGAGCGGTGGAACGCCTGGATCTTGAGGTCGGGCAGCGTGGCGTCGGGGTTCAGCGCCTTGATCGCCTTGTCGTTCCAGTTCGTGATCTTGCTGTCGAAAATCTTGGCGAGGGTCGGGGCGTCCAGAACCAGGTTGTCGGCACCCGGGACGTTGTAACCGACGGCGATCGGGCCGCCGACCATCGGGAGGTCGATGCCCTGGCCGCCGGAGCAGACCTCCTTGGAGGCGGTGACCTCTTCCGGCTTCAGCGCCGAGTCGGAACCGGCGAAGGCGACCGTGCCCTGCGTGAACGCGGTGACGCCCGCGCCGGAGCCGCCGCCCTTGTAGTTGATCTGCACGCCGGAGCACTCGGCCGTGAACGCCTTGACCCAGGCGTCGATCGCGTTCTTCTGCGCGGAGGAGCCGTCGGCGAGCAGCTGGCCCTTGGCGTCCCCGCAGTCGATGTTGCCGGCCGCGGCCGTGGTGCCCGAGGAGGTCTCGGAGCTGGAGCCCGTGTCGTCAGAGCCGCACGCCGTGAGGGCCAGGGCGCCGGAGACGGCGAGAGCACCGAGGGTGAGGGCCCGCCGGTTCATGCGCTGAAGCTTCACTTTCGGGAGTTCCTTCCAGGAGCCGCCGTCTGGTGGCGGCGTGCGAAGTCTGTTGGTGTGAGGGGCATCCATAACGCTCCCTCGCACCGCGTAAGGCTGAAATTAGGCAGATCAGGTGAAGCCGCCGATGGCCAAAAGTGAACGGAGGGTGAACCCCTGCGGGCGGTACGGTGAGGTCACGGAACGCTTACGTCGAGGACACGGAGGGATCCCGGCTTGTGGGGCCTCCAGGTAAACGCCGGGTAATCAAACAGATGCGCACAGGTGTCAACGGCTCGGGCGGTTCCGCCCTCACCCACCCTCACTTGTCCGCCCCCATCCTCCCGCCGCGTTACGCCAGGTGCAGCGCGCTGAGGAGCGCGTCCACCAGGTCGCGGTCGCGGGGCTGGGTGAGACGGTCGCGGGCCGCGTCCGGCGGGAGCCAGCACACACGGTCGACCTCGCGGCTGGGCATGAAGCGGCCGTCCGTCGCCTCGGCGGCCCAGTAGCTGACGTGCTTGCGGCGGCCGCTCACGTAGTAGACGGCGGAGGGGAGGCGTGCGCCGGGCGCACAGTGGAAGCCGGTCTCCTCCTCGACCTCCCGTACCGCGCCCGCGAGCGGGTCCTCACCGCGTTTCAGCTTGCCCTTCGGATGCGACCAGTCGTCGTACTTGGGCCGGTGGACGAGACAGATCTCCAGCTCGCCGACGAGGGGGGAGCGGCGCCACAGGACGCAGCCCGCCGCCTGGACGGTGTCGTCAGCCTTGGGGCGTTCCTCGGCCACGGGGCTTCCCTCAGCCTTGGGGCTTCCCCCAGTCATGGGGCTTCCCTCGGTCACGGGGTCCTCGGCCATGGGCCCTCCCTCAAAGGGTGTGTGCCGCTTCCTGCTGCCACGCCTGCTGGAACGCGAACCGTGCCGCCTCCACCTCGTGCCGCTGGTCGGCGTGGAGCACGCCGAGCGCGTACGCCGTCGCCGGGGCGATACGCGGGGTACGGGCCGCCGATGCCGCAGCCGAAGCGGCCTCCGCCGCGTCCCGGTGCCGGTTGAGGGACTGACCCGCGCTGAGCAGTGGTCCGTCGGAGGGGCCGGGCATGCCCTCCCCGTACAGGACCTCGCGCGCGTAGCGATGCAGTCGCAGCAGCAGCCGGACCTGGTGCCAGGGGGCGTCCTGGGGATGGGGCACGGTGTCCGCGGAGAGTCCGTGGACGAGGGCCTCCGCGTTGTACGGATGGCCCGCGGTGACCAGCGGCAGCGCGGCGACCGCGTCGAGCAGGCGGTCCTCGGCGGCCGCGGCCGCCGGACGCAGGTCGGTCGTGGCCGCCGCCGGGGTCAGCGGGACCTCGCTCGCCAGTACGGCCACGCTGTCCGCGACGGCGTGGAAGCGGGAGGAACCCAGCGCCTGGAGCGCCGCGGAGTGGGCCCGGGTGCGGGCGAGGGTCAGCTGGCGGTCGAGCAGCGCGCCCGCCTTCGCCGCGCCGACGGTCAGATTGCTCTTGGGCGCCGCGGTCGCGGCCGATCCGGCCTGGGCGGGGAAGCCGGCCGTGCCCGACAGCCGGTTCAGTGCGCCGAGCAGTCGCTCCAGCCGGGCCGAGTACGCGTGTTCGCGGGCCAGCGTGCCTGACAGCCAGGCAAGTTCGGGCCGCATGCTCTCCGACCAGTCCGCGTCGAGCAAGGGCCGGAAGGTGTGCAGTGTGCCGCTGATGCGGCGGGCCGAGCGGCGCAGTGCGCGCGCCGCGTCGACGGACCCCTCCGAGCCGCTCTCCCCCGTTTTCGACTCCGCTCGAGCGGGGAGACCCCCACCGGTACCGGTCTCCCGGTGCTGTCGCAGCGAGCGGAGGAACTCCGTGGCCTGGGCCCGCAGATAGCCCGCGAGGGCATCACCGGTGGGCGGGCCTCCCTGCTCGAGCGTGGCCGAGAGCTTGGTGGCCGAGAGTTTGGGGGAGTGCCCGGCCGTGGGGTCGGTGGGGTCAAGGTGTTGCTGTGCCACGCCGGCGCCTCCGGGCGTCTATGAGCATCTCCTGAACGTTCCGCAGGGGCTGGCCGTCCGCGTCGGTCGCGTGCCGGGTCCACTCGCCGTCCGGGCCCAGATGCCAGGAGGCGGTGCCGTCGGACATTCCGGTCTCGAGAAGGCGGTTCAGCGCGGCGCGGTGGGCCGGGTCGGTGACCCTGACCAGGGCCTCGATCCGCCGGTCGAGGTTGCGGTGCATCATGTCGGCGCTGCCGATCCACACCTCGGGCTCGCCTCCGTTGCCGAAGCCGAAGACCCGGGAGTGTTCGAGGAAGCGTCCGAGGACGGAGCGCACCCGTATGTTTTCGGACAGGCCCGTGACGCCCGGCCGGACCGCGCAGATGCCGCGCACCCACACGTCGACCGGCACCCCGGACTGCGACGCGCGGTACAGCGCGTCGATGAGCGCCTCGTCCACCATCGAGTTGACCTTGATGCGGACGTGGGCGGGCCGTCCGGCGTTGTGGTGCTGGACTTCCTTGTTGATCCGCGAGATCAGGCCGTCGCGCAGCGACTTGGGGGCGACGAGGAGCCGCCGGTAGGTCTCGCGTCGCGAGTAGCCGGAGAGCCGGTTGAAGAGGTCGGAGAGGTCCGCGCCTACCTGGGGATCGGCGGTGAGCAGCCCGAGGTCTTCGTACAGGCGTGCAGTCTTGGGGTGGTAGTTGCCGGTGCCCACGTGGGAGTAGCGCCGGAGCGTCTCCCCCTCCTGCCGCACCACCAGCGACAGCTTGCAGTGGGTCTTCAGCCCGACGAGCCCGTACACGACATGGCAGCCGGCCTCTTCGAGCTTCCTGGCCCACTTGATGTTGGCCTGCTCGTCGAAGCGGGCCTTGATCTCGACCAGGACGAGGACCTGCTTGCCCGACTCGGCGGCGTCTATCAGCGCGTCGACGATCGGTGAGTCGCCCGAGGTCCGGTACAGCGTCTGCTTGATGGCCAGCACGTCCGGGTCGGACGCCGCCTGCTCCAGAAAGGCCTGTACGGAGGTGGAGAAGGAGTCGTAGGGGTGGTGGAGGAGTACGTCCCGTTCCCTGAGCGCCGCGAAGATGTCGGGCGCCGACGCCGACTCGACCTCGGCGAGGTCGCGATGGGTCCCCGCGATGAACTTGGGGTACTTCAGCTCGGGCCGGTCGAGGGAGCCGATGCCGAAGAGGCCGGTGAGGTCGAGGGGACCCGGCAGCGGGTACACCTCGGCCTCGGAGATCTTCAACTCCCGCACGAGGAGATCGAGAACGTACCGGTCGATGGACTCCTCGACCTCGAGCCGCACCGGCGGCCCGAAGCGGCGCCGCATGAGCTCCTTCTCCAGCGCCTGGAGCAGGTTCTCGGCGTCGTCCTCCTCGACCTCCAGGTCCTCGTTGCGGGTGAGGCGGAAGGTGTGGTGCTCGAGCACCTCCATGCCCGGGAAGAGCTCCTCCAGGTGGGCCGCGATCACGTCCTCGATGGGGACGTAGCGGTTCGGGGAGGCCTCCAGGAAGCGGGAGAGCAGCGGCGGGACCTTGACGCGCGCGAAGTGCCGGTGGCCGCTGACCGGATTCCGTACGACGACCGCGAGATTCAGTGACAGGCCCGAGATGTACGGGAAGGGGTGTGCGGGGTCGACCGCCAGCGGGGTCAGCACCGGGAAGATCTGGTGCCTGAACAGCGTGAAGAGGCGGGCCTGCTCCTTCTCGGTCAGCTCGCTCCAGCGGACCAGGTGGACTCCCTCCTCCGCGAGCGCGGGGGCGATGTCCTCCTGGTAGCAGGCCGCGTGCCGGGCCATGAGCTCGCGCGAGCGGGCCCAGATCATCTCCAGGACCTCGCGGGGCTGGAGCCCGGAGGCGGACTTCGTGGCGACACCCGTGGCGATACGGCGCTTCAGTCCCGCCACCCGGACCATGAAGAACTCGTCCAGGTTGCTGGCGAAGATCGCGAGGAAGTTGGCCCGTTCGAGCAGGGGTGTGTTCGGGTCCTCGGCGAGCTCCAGGACTCGCTCGTTGAACGCCAGCCAACTGCGCTCCCGGTCCAGGAACCGGCCCTGCGGGAGTTGGATGCCGTCCTGCACCGTGTCCTCGTACGCGTCGAGATCGGCGTCGAGGTCGGGCTCGAGGTCGGAGACGTTCGCCGCCACGGTGTGCGGGCGGTGTGCGGCGATCGAGCCGACGGAGGGCTGCGGGTGCTTGACCGGTGCCTGAGCGCTGGGCTGGTTCATGGAGCCATTCTTTCGCGCCGGAGGCATGACCGGCGCGTCGGAGAGGGCGAGCGGCAGTGCGGTGAGGCGGATGTTCCCGTTCCTCGTCGGCCTCGAGGTCCCCTGAGAGGTCTTTTGCGGGGTCCCCTGAGGGGGCCTCTGCGGGGTCCTCTGTGGGGGCTCGCTCCCCGTCGTCGGCAGGGGCTCGTTCTCCGGCGGAGGCGAAGGCTCTGGCACGGCGGGCGTCATTCGTCGAGGGTCGCAAGGTCATCTGAATCGATGGTTACGGCGACATGACGTGCGGGATAGCGCAGGGCGGCTCCCGGACGTCGACGTGTCCGGGAGCCGCGTAGGGATCAGTGCCGCGCGGTGCGGGGGAGGCCGCGGTCGGCACTCACGGGCTGACCTTCTTCACGGCACGGACGGTGCCGGTAGTGCCGGTCTGGCGCTTCAGCAGGCGGAAGGCGACGAGGGCCGTGAGTGCGGCGAGGGTGAGGACGAGGGCGGTGGCGGTGAGCTGGAGGGGCCAGTAGTGGGAGAAGGGGTGGGAGACGGTGTAGTAGCTGACGGCGTCGAGTTTTTTGTACGCGGCGCCGCACTCCGGGTACCCGCTGCTGCCGCAGTAGGGGTCGGGGATCCGGGCGCCGGTGGAGGTGAGCAGGCCTGAGTCGACGGTGAGGCCGAGGCTCTTGGCGCGCTCGTTGGTGAGGCTGCTGACGGTGGTCACCGTCGGCCACAGGTGGGGCACCGCCAGGGCGACGGCGGATCGGACGCCCACCGTGCACAGCAGTGCCACGACGAGCGCGGCCAGGGAGCGGCGCAGCATCAGGCCGACGAGAGCGCCGGTGACCAGGCCGAACAGGGAGAAGGCGATGGTCGTCGGGCCGTTGGCGTGGAAGATGAAGGAGTCGGACCAGGGCTTGGCGGTGTCGATCCTGTCGCGGCCCTTGGTCCACACCATGTTGTGCAGCAGGACCAGGATGCTCGTCCCGGCGGTGATGAATGCGGCCGGCATCGCCAGCTTGACCGCCAGCCAACGGGCGGGGGAGACGGACTGGGTCCAGGCGAGCTGCGCGGTGCCGGTCTCCATTTCGCGGCCGATCAGCGCGGCACCGGCCCAGGCGGCGACGAGGAACGGTACGAGGTTCACCGCGATGGTGGCGAACAGCGTGAACCGCTTGTAGGTGAGGATCGAGTCCTGGTCGTAGGAGCACGTGGGCGTGTTGCAGCGGTTCCACTGCTGCCAGGCCACGGCCGCCGCGTCCGTGACGGGACCGTACAGCCACAGCAGCAGGGCCGCGACGGCGACGAACAGACCGGTCCAGACGTACAGGGCCGGGCGGTGCAGCCGCAGCATCGTCCGGATCAGGCCGCCCGAGGCGGACGGGCGGCGGGTGGGCGTCGCCGGGGTGCCGGTGCTGGTGCCGGTGCTGGTGGTGCTGAGGGCGGTCATGCGGCCGGTTCCTTGGCTGAGGTGCGGGCGGGGGCGAGGAGCAGCGCGGGGGCTTCGGGGTGGCGCAGGTGCGCCAGGACCAGTTCCTCCAGGGAGGGCGCGGTGGCATGTCCGGCCTCGGCGCCGAGCGGGCCTTGGGGGCGGATCAGGGCGGTCAGCTGGCGTCCTGTGGTGCGGGATTCGACCACGGTGTGCGGAGCGAGGTCGCGGACCGGGCCGGTGGTCAGGGTGTGGGCGGCCAGTACGTCCTCGAGGTCGCCCGCCAGCCGCACCTGGCCGCCGCTCACCAGCAGCACGTAGTCGCAGGAGCCCTCCAGCTCGGCGACGACGTGCGAGGACATGACGACCGTCGTGCCGTACTGGGCGGCCTCGGACATCAACGTGCCCATCAGCTCATGGCGGGCGAGCGGGTCGAGGTCGGCCATCGGCTCGTCCAGAAGCAGCAGTTCGGGCCGTTTGCCGAGCGCGAGCGCGAGGGCTACGCGGGTGCGCTGGCCGCCGGAGAGGGTGCGGATCCTCGCCTTGGGGTCCAGGCCGCCGGCGTCGTAGACGATCTGGTCGACGACCGAGGCGTCCCAGCGGGCGGTATTGAGGTCGTGGCCCACGCGCAGCGTCTGGGCGACGGTGAGCTGCGGGTACAGCGGCTTGTTCTGGGCGACGTACGCGATGCGTTCGCGGGCGGCTTCCGGGTGCGTGCCGAGCACGGTCAGGGAGCCCTCGGTGGGGGCGAGCACCCCTGCGGCGTGGGACAGCAGGGTCGACTTGCCCGCGCCGTTGGGGCCGAAGACGGCGCAGACGCGTCCCGCGGGAAGCCGGAAGGAGCACTCGCGCAGCGCCCAGCTCCCGCGCCGCCCGAACCGCTTGCCGAGCCCGGCCGCCTCGATGGCGGTGTTGGTCATTCCTGGTCTCCCTTGGGGTGTGCAGTTCCGGGGCGTTCAGCCGTGAACTGTTCATCGAGTACGGCGAATCGCTCATCGAGTACGGCGGTGAAGAGCGCGGCCACGTCGTCGCGCTGGAGCCCGGCCTCGCGGGCCCGGGACGCCCACGTGTCCAGTTCGGCGCGCAGGGGCGAGTCGGCCGAAGTGGTGCCCAGCGAGCGCTTCACGAAGGTGCCGAGGCCGCGTCTGGCCTCGACCAGACCCTCGCGCTCCAGCTCGCGGTAGGCCTTCAGGACGGTGTTCGGATTGATCGCGGTGGCCTCCACGACCTCGCGGGCCGCGGGGAGCTTGTCGCCCGGTTCGAGCAGGCCCAGGCGCAGGGCCTGCTTGGTCTGCTGGACGATCTGCACGTACGTGGCGACACCGCTACGCCGGTCGATGCGGTACTCCACCACTACGGAAACCACCCTTTCACTAATTGAGTAGTGAAAGGGTGGTCCAGCCGGGTGATCGCTGTCAAGCGCGAGGTTTTTTCGGTGGGCGTGAACCGATCGGCGGGGCTCGTCCGATGAGGGGGCGTGAGGGAAACGAGAAGCGACGGGGAGCTGCTGCGGGCCATCGCGGCGGACGGGGACCGTCGCGCCTTCGAGGAGTTGTACCGGCGGTATGCGCCGTGGCTGACCGCGAGGCTGCGCGGCCGCTGCGCCGACGCCGGGGTCGTCGACGACGTCGTGCAGGAGACCTTCCTCGCCGTGTGGCGCGGCACCGCGCGCTACCGCGAGGAGGGGGACGCGGCCGGCTGGCTGTGGCGCATCGGCTCGCGGCGGCTGGTCGACGCGTTGCGCGGCGACGGCGCGCGCGGCCGGATGCGCCAGGCGCTGGCCCGCCTCCGCCACCGGGACGAGGCCTCCGCCGAGGAGCGCGTCCTGGCCGGGGTCGAACACGGCGACCTCGCGGGCGCGTTGACACGGCTCTCGCCGGAGCTGCGCGCGGTTCTCCAGGCCACGGTCATCGACGGACTGACGACCCGGGAAGCGGCCGTCCTGCTCGGCATTCCGCCCGGCACGGTCAAGACGCGGGCCCTGCGGGCGCGCAAGCAGTTGCGGGAGGAGCTGGCATGAGCGACAGCGGTACGAACGGGCATGTGCCGGGCAACGGCGGACCCGGGGCGGGAGACGACGGGCGGTGGCATGTGGACACCGACGACCTCCGGGCCTACACCCAGGGAGAGTTGGACCCGCCCCGACTCTGGTCCGCGGACACGCATCTCGCCTCCTGCGCGCGGTGCCGGGAGGTGCTCGCCTCGGTGAGTGACCCGGTCGCGCTGGACGCGGGGTGGGAGCGGCTCGACGCCGAGCTGGACGCGCCGCGGCCACGGCTGGCCGAGGCGCTGCTGGTGCGGATCGGCATCGCCGACCACACGGCACGGCTGCTGGCCGCCACGCCCGTGCTGCGCCGCTCCTGGCTGTGCGCGGTCGCCGCGGTGCTTGTGATGACCGTGGCGGTGGCCTACTCGGCGGACGCCGAGACCACGCCCAAGCTGTTCCTCGCGCTCGCGCCGCTGCTTCCGCTCGCCGGGGTCGCCCTGTCGTACGGGCCCACGCTGGACCCGACGTACGAGATGGCCGTCGTCTCGCCGACGCACGGGTTCCGGCTGCTGCTGATCCGTACCGTCGCCGTGCTCACCGTGGGCCTCGGCCTGAACGGGCTCGCCACCCTCGCGCTGCCCTCCTACGGGCTGCGCGCACTGGCCTGGCTGCTGCCCGCGCTCGCCCTCACCGGGACCGGGCTCGCGCTGACACCTCGCCTCGGCCCCGTCCTCGCGCCCTCGCTGGTCGGCGGGGCGTGGGTCGGGCTGCTGCTGGCGGCGCAGGCGACGGCCGCCGGCCATGCCACGCTCGCGCCGTTCACGGCGGCGGGCCAGGGCATCGCCGGGGCGGTCACCGCGTGCGCCGCCGGGCTGCTCTATCTCGTACGGGACCGGTTCGACTCGGCGCCCGCGAATGTCCCCTTCTCCGGCGGGGGCGCGGTGTGACCGCCCCCTTCCCTCAGCACTTCTCCGCCCGCCTCTCCGACAGGAGCGCCGTACGTATGCCGATGCCGCCCACCGTCTCCGCCTCCGGCCTGACCCTCCGCTACGGCGGGACCTTCGCCCTCGACGACGTCTCCCTGAGCCTCGGTGCGGGCGTCACCGGGCTGCTCGGGCCCAACGGGGCCGGAAAGACCACCCTGTTGAGGGTGCTGGCCACCGCGGTGCCCGCCGACCGCGGGGCCTTCACGGTGCTCGGGCACGACCCGAGTACCGCGGCCGGGCGCCTGGAACTGCGACGTGAACTGGGTTATCTGCCGCAGACCCCGGGATTCCACGACGACTTCTCGGCCTTCGAGTTCGTCGACTACGTGGCGATCCTGAAGGAACTGACCGACCGCACCGCCCGGCACCGGGAGGTGCGCCGCGTGCTCGACGCCGTCGGCCTGTCCGACGTACGGAGCAAGCGCATCAAGAAGCTGTCCGGCGGAATGCGCCAGCGGGTCGCGCTGGCCGCAGCCCTCGTCGACGACCCCGGCTTCCTCGTCCTCGACGAGCCGACCGTCGGACTCGACCCCGAACAGCGCATGCGCTTCCGGGAGCTGATCGCCCAGGCCGGAGAAGGGCGGACGGTTCTCCTGTCCACCCACCAGACCGAGGACGTCGCGATGCTCTGCCACCGCGTGATCGTCATGGTCCGCGGGCGCGTCCGCTTCGAGGGCACCCCGGCCGAACTGACCGCGCGTGCGGCGGGCCGGGTGTGGAGCAGCACGGAACGCGACCCGGCCGCGCGTGCCGGATGGCGTACGGGCACCGGCTCCTTCCGCAACGTCGGCGACCCGCCCAAGGGCGCCGATCTTCTCGAACCGACCCTGGAAGACGGCTACTTGCTCACCCTCGACGGCGAGACGGGCGAGACCGGCGAGACCGACGACAACACGGTGGTGGCCGCATGAGCAGCACGACAGACCTGGTCAAGGAGGCGGCTCCCACGGGGGTGGGGCCGACTCCGCGGACCGAGCGGCGGCGCAGGACGGCGGCCGTGATCGCCCTCGCGCGCTTCGAGGCACACCAACTCCTCCTCCACATACCGGTGTTCGCCTTCCTCCTGCTGTACCTCGGTTTCACCGGCTGGACCATGTTCTCCGGCGGCGAGGGCATGGACGACTTCCCGGTCCTCCAGGACATCGACCGCTCCACCCAGGACGGCCCGCTGCTCCTCGCCGTCGCGCTGCTCATCTGCGTCAACCGGACCGTCCTGCGCTCCCACCGGCGCGGCACCGACCGGCACTTCGACGTCCTGGTCATGGAGCCGTGGCGGCGTACGGTGGCGCACGCCCTGTCGGTCGTGCCGTTCGCGGCGCTCACCGCACTGGTCGTCGTCTTCCAGATCGGCCGGGCGGCGTCGAGGCCGGGCGTCATCGGCCACGCCTCGCCCGCCGAACTGGCCGTGGGGCCGCTGTCCGTACTCCTGTCCGGCGTCCTCGGCGTGCTGCTCGCACGGCTGGTCCGCTCCGCGTTCGCCGCCCCGCTCTTCGTCGTCGGCGCCTATGTGGGCGCCATCCTCGTGTCCGCGAGCACGCAGGACGCGCACTGGGCGCGATGGCTGGGGCCGGTGATCAACGAGACGGGCTCCGTGCCGCTCCCCTCCGACCTGATGGGCCGCCCGGCCGCCTGGCACGCGCTGTATCTGGCGGGGCTCGTCGTACTGCTCCTGGGTGTCGCCCTCCTGATCAGCGGTGGACGTACGCGCGGAATCAAGGCGATGACGGCCCTCGCGCTCGCCGCCACGGTCGCGGGTGTCGCCGGGCAGTCCCCGGGCGACTCGGCCTCCCTCATCGCGGCCCGCACGAAGGCGACCGTCACCCCGGAGAAGGTCCAGACGTGCGTCCCGCACGGCAGGTCGACGTACTGCGCCTATCCCGAGTGGGCTGCCCGCACCCCCGACTGGGCCGATGTCGTCGACCGCGTCCAGGCCCTCGCGGGCGGCGCCGCCGGGGGCGAGCGGCTGACCGTACGGCAGCGGGTCGACGCCACCTCCGGCCTGACCAGCGACTACGCGCTCGACGCGTCGACCGCACCGGGCACGGTGACCGTCGGCACGCGGTGGGGCGGCAACCGGGTTCCCGAGTTCGCCGTCGGTGTCGCCTCGGTGCTGGTGTGGGGCGACGAGGCGGCCGGCAGCGACTGGTGCGACTCCCGCTCGGTCGTCATCATGTGGCTGGCACTGGGCGGCGAGTCCGACCCGATGACCGCGTTCCGCAAGGTCCGGATCGACGACAGGGTCAAGGGCTCAGGGGTCACCCTCGCGCCCACGAACGGGGTCTACCTCACCGCCGAACAGAGCCGGATCGTCAGGACGGTGCTGAAGAAGCCCCGCTACAGCGTCGTCCCCAAGGTGAAGTCCCACTGGGCCGAACTCACCTCCGCGAAGACGTCCACCTCCCGGGTGGCCGAGCTGCTGGGAGTGCCGGCCGGGCCCCAGGGAACGCCCGACGCGGCGGAGGACGACTCGTGCGAGGAGTAGGCGCGCCCGCGGACGCCGTGATCCGCGCCCTGCCGCGTCCCGTATGGCGCACCCTGCCCCGGCGGGCCCTCGCGGCCGGTGCCGCGCTGGGGCTGCTGCTGACCGCGGCCCCGCGGCTGTCGTCCGCCACCCCCGACACCGGGCTCGGCCTCGGCCTCCTGCGGGCCGCCGCGCTCGCCTTCGGCCTGGGCCTGGCGTTCCTGCTGGACGACCCGGCCCGGCACACCACCGCGGTGGTACCGACCCGGCGTCCGGTGCGCACCGGCCTCCGCGTGGCGCTCGCCGTCCCGCTCGCCGCGCTCTGGTGGACGGCCGCGCTGCTCCTCGTACCGCAGGAGGCCCGGCCGCCGGTGGGCGCCGTCACCCTGGAGGCCGCCGCCATCGCCGTACTCGCCCTGGCCGGCGCGGCCCTGGCGGTGCGGTGCACGGACGCGGCCGAGCCCGGCATCGCGGTGTCGGCCGGGCTGCTGGGTGGCGCACTGGCCGCGGCCCTGCTGCTTCCCGACCGGTGGGCGCTCGTCGTGCCGGTGGGTGACCCGCTCTGGGACGGCGCCCACGAGCGGTGGGCGGGGATCCTGGCCGTGGCGGCGGTGGCGGGGGCGGCAGCCTGGGCGGAGCCCGTACGGCGGATACGGCTGACTGCCGTCGTCCACCGCTGACTGCCGTCGCCCATTGCTGACCGCCGTTCGCCCCATGCTGACTGCCGTCGTCCACCGCTGACCGCCGTTCGCCCAATGCTGACTGCCGTCGTCCACCGCTGACCGCCGTCGTTCACCGCTGACTTGGCGGAGCGGCTGTTACGACTCGCTCCGGTACATCAGGTCCGTCTCGTGCGTGACGAAGCCGAGCCGTTCGTACACCGCCAGGGCGGCCTGGTTGTCGGCGTCGACGTACAGCATCACGGTGGGCAGGCCCTGGGCGGCGAGGTGACGGAGGCCGATCGTGGTGAGCGCCTTGCCCAGGCCCCCGCCCTGGGCACCGGTGCGGACCCCCACCACATACACCTCGCCGAGCTGCTCCTCCGCGTGCACCTTGGTCCAGTGGAAGCCGATGAGTTCACCTCCGCGGAAGGCGAGGAAGAAGCCGGACGGGTCGAACCACGGTTCGGCCATACGGTCGTCCAGGTCGCGCTGGGTGAGGGAGCCCTGCTCGGGGTGGTGGGCGAACGCGTCGGCGTTCGCGGCGAGCCAGGCCGCGTCGTCCTGGCCCGGCACGAAGGGGCGGACACTCACGCCGTCCGGGAGCTTCGGCTGAGGCAGGTCGAGGTCGCCCAACGGTCGCCGCATCTGGCGCAGTTCGCGGAACAGGGTGAGTCCCAGGACCTGGGAGAGATGCCGGGCCGCGGAGTGCCCGCCGTGCGCCCACACGCGCAGCCGCTTGCCGGACTCGGCGAGCAGCGCCGAGCCCAGGGCCCGTCCGTGCCCGTGCCCGCGGTACGCCGGGTGCACGACCAGCTCGGCGGCCGGGGCCTCCACGGGGTCGGTGTCCTCCAGCTGCGCATACCCGATCAGCTCGGCGCCGACGGTCAGCAGCAGATGGCGTACGCCCGCGCGAGCCCCGCCCTTCAGCTGCAACCGCCCCTGCTCGGACACTGCCTGCTGCCCGTCGGACCGGGCGGCCTCCGCGAGCAGCTGGAGCACGTCCTCCGCCTGGGCGGGGGAGAGCGCGGTATAGGTCTCGATGGACCGGGACAGGGCAGGCAGTGCGGAGTCGTCGCTGGTCATGGTTACGAGGGTACGGCGCGGTGATTTCTGGACAAGGAGTTGGGCGGGGTGGGCGCGGGGCGTGGCGGGGACACGGATCGACGCCGGAGAGATGATGGCAACCTGTCTGTAACCCTCAACCCCCTGTTGCGCTACGCGCGTTGATTCTAAGGTGCGCGTAAAACCACAACAGCATCACCGCTCCCACAGGGGGGAACCCATGCCGTCGACGCCCCGGCAGAGACGTACCCATCGCATCCTCGCCGCCGCCGCGGGCCTGGCCACCGTCGGTGCGCTGGCCGCAGCGATGCCCGCGAGCGCTGGGCAGGACAAGGCGACCGCCCGCCACCACCAGGGCAGCGGCCGCTACCAGGACGTGCAGCTGCTGTCCTTCAACGACCTGCACGGCAACCTGGAGCCGCCGAGCGGTTCGTCCGGCCGTGTCACGGAGGTCCAGGCGGACGGCACCACCAAGACCATTGACGCGGGTGGCGTCGAGTACCTCGCCACGCACCTGCGGCAGGCCCGCACGGGCAACAAGTACTCGATCACGGCCGCCGCCGGTGACATGGTCGGTGCCTCCCCGCTGATCTCCGGGCTCTTCCACGACGAACCGACGATCGACGCGCTGAACGGCCTCGACCTCGATGTCACCTCGGTCGGCAACCACGAGTTCGACGAGGGCGCCAAGGAACTGTCCCGGCTGCAGAACGGCGGCTGCCACCCGACGGACGGCTGTTACGACGACAGCGAGAAGTTCTCGGGTGCCGACTTCCCCTACCTCGCGGCGAACGTCACCAACGAGAAGACCGGCAAGCCGATCCTCAAGCCCTACTGGGTGTGGAAGAAGAACGGCGTCAAGGTCGGCTTCATCGGCGTGACCCTGGAGGGCACCCCGAACATCGTCTCCGCGGACGGGGTCAAGGGCCTGAAGTTCGGCGACGAGGTCGCGACGATCAACAAGTACGCCAAGGAGCTCCAGAAGCAGGGCGTGAAGTCCATCGTCGCGCTCATCCACGAGGGCGGCGCGCCCGCCTCGACGGCGTACAACTACGACTGCGACAGCCCCGGTGCCGGTGACGGCATCTCCGGCCCGATCGTCGACATCGCCAAGAACGTCACGCCGGCCGTGGACGCGCTGGTCACCGGCCACACCCACCAGGCGTACGCGTGCACCATCGCCGACCCGGCGGGCAAGCCCCGGATGGTCACCTCGGCCGCTTCCTTCGGCCGCCTCTACACGGACACGACGCTGACGTACGACCGCTGGACCGGCGACATCGCCCGTACGGCGGTGAAGTCCGCGAACCACGTGGTCACCCGTGATGTGGCGGCGGCCACCGACATGACCGGCCTGATCAGCAAGTGGAAGGCCCTCGCCGCCCCGATCGCCTCGCGCCCCATCGGTTACATCGCGGGCGAGATCGGCAACACCGGCACGGAGTCCCCGCTGGGCGACATGATCGCCGACGCGCAGCTCGCGTACGCCAAGTCCGTCGACGCGGAGGCCGACCTCGCGGTGATGAACCCGGGCGGCATCCGCTCCGGGCTCACCTACGCCGCGAGCGGCGCTGAGGGCGACGGGGTGGTGACGTACGGGGAGGCGTACACGGTGCAGCCGTTCGCCAACACCGTCAACCTGGTGAACCTCACCGGGGCCCAGGTGATCACGGCACTTCAGCAGCAGGTCAGCGGGCTGAACGAGGCCTCGCCGAAGATCCTGCAGATCTCCAAGGGCCTGACCTACACGCTCGACCTCACCAAGACGGGCGCCGCCCGGGTGGTGGCCGACTCGGTCAAGCTCAACGGCACGGCGATCGATCCCGCCGCGTCCTACCGCGTCGCGATGAACTCCTTCCTCGCGGGCGGCGGCGACGGCTTCGCCGCGCTCGGCCAGGGCACGAACGTCCTGGTCGGCGGCGACGACCTGGCGGCCTTCGAGGCCTACCTGACGGCGAACTCGTCGGCCACGGCGCCGTACCCGGTGCCGACGGCGGACCGGATCACGATCGTGCGGTAATACGGCGGCGAGTTGCAACGAGTGGGGCCGGTGCGCACATGCGTACCGGCCCCCTTTTTTCTTGATTGGTCTACCTCGCCCTCGCCCGGCTGATGAAGGTCGGCGAGCTGCGGCTTCCCGGGCGGGGTTGACCGGCCTCGCCCGGCGGGCTCAGTCCCGGTGGGCTGAGCCGGCGCGGAACGGTCAGAGGGCCACCAGGTCGACGACGTTGATCACGACGTGACGGTTCGATACGACGTAGGTGATGAAGCCGCCCTTGAAGGCAGCCGACCAACTGTTGTCCCGGTTGCTGATCGCGGGCGCGCCGAACGGATTGAGGCTGAGGCGCTTCTCGAGTTCCTCCAGCGATACACGCTGAGGCGTAGTCAAGGCGGCCTTGCATCGAGCCGCACGGTCGGCGTACCTGATCGCGTAGGCGCTCACCGGTGCCTGCTCGCGTCGATGGGCCGGTTGTCGGCGTCGTAGGCGTTCCCGTCCGCGTCGCGGAAGACCATGCCTTCGGTGTCGCCCTCGGTCACGCGCTTGACAGTCTGCTCCACTTCGTCGAGGTAGCCGGGCGTCGCGCAGGCACAGGCGAAGGGGAACCACTTGTCGATCACGTCGTCGAGCGCCGAGTGGTCGAAGTCCGCCGCCGCGCTCAGCCAGTCCTGCTCGTAGGCCTGCAACCAGTCGGGACGCCGTTGCAGGGCCGCGCGGATCGCCTCGGGGGTTCTCTCGCAGGAGTTCGGATCCACCTCGTGGGCCATGATCGGTTTCTCTTCTCCGGCGGGTGCGACGTGTGGTGACCGGAGTTCCACGGTAGACCGTGCCGGGTGCCGGGTGCCGGGTGCCGGGTGCCGGAGGATGCGGCTGATGGCGGGGTGAGCGGGGCGGGGCGCGTTGTCGCCCCGCCCTGCCACCCGCGAGGCGTCACTGCTCACTCCCGGCCAGGCGTCCGCCCCGGCTTACGGCGACGCGGAGTACGTCCTCCAGGGACTCGGCCGTCCTGGTGAGCGCGAAGCGGACGGCTCGCTCACCGGCCTTGGGGTCGGCGAGTACGGATCTGGCTCCCGCGAGCACCTGCTCCCCGGACTCCAGCTGGGCCGCTTCGATGTCGTCGGCGAGGAGGGAGAGTTTGCTCTTCTCGCCACCGTCGGTGCTGAGGTAGCAGGGCTTCCCTTCGGGGGTGGTCCAGGGGAGCAGTCGGAGCGTCGCCGTCGTCGATGTTTCCTCGGGAGCGCTCACGCCGCCACCTCCACTCCGTGGATGTGGCGGGGGCCTACGTCGATGCCGTGCACGGCGAGCCACAGCGCGCGCCGTCGCTGCCGTCGCAGCCGCCGCTCGTGGCGCTCTTGTGGGGTGAGGAGGTACGGGCGTACGAGATGCGTGTCCGGCTCGAAAGGCCATACGTCGAGGGGGTGGCCGGAGGGTGACGGTGAGGCGAGTGTCAACGGGCTTTCCTGTCCCGGGGGTTGGACCGGGGCGGCTCGGTGTCGGCCTCGGGCGGGGAGCAGCGCGCGTACCAGTGCCAGCAATAGCAACTCCAAGAATCCCACGGTGCATTCGGCCATGGCGGCGCTCCCTTTTCTCGGTGCTCTGACGAGCGGTGATTACCGTTCGTGGCTCGATCGTCACTGCCTCGGCGTACGCTCCGGAAGAGGGCTGGCGTTGTCTGGGCGTCAGACAACGGGGAGGGGTGACATGGCCGAACACTCGGTCGGTGAAGGGGAGTCGGGGCGTGCGGCCCTCGGGCGGACGCTGCGGTTCCTGCGGGAGAAGGCGGGTAAGTCGCTGGGGCAGCTGGCCGACGAAACGTCTTACGACAAGAGCTACCTGTATCGCCTGGAGACGGGGGAACGGCTCTCCAAACGGGCGGTCATGGAGGACCTGGACAGGTATCACGGCTCCGGTGACCTGCTGGTTCGCCTCTGGAGGGATGCGCGCAAGGAGGTCATCAAGGACAAGTACAAGGCGTTCATGGAGCTTGAGGCGACCGCGCGGGACATGTGGATGTTCCAGCTGCGGGTGCCGGGACTGTTGCAGACCGAGGACTATGCCCGTGCGGTGTTGTCAGGGTTGTCTGGAGCTCAGACAACGGCTGGCAACGGCGAGGAAGTCGAGGAGCAGGTGGCCTTGCGCATGGGACGGCAGGAGCTGCTGTACCGCGAACCGGCGCCGAGTGTTCGCGTGATCCTGGACGAGGGGGCGCTGCGGCGCCCGGTTCCCGGCGCGAAGGTGTGGACGGACCAGCTGTCGCATCTGGTGGACGCGGCGGAACTTCCGAATGTTGCGCTCCAGGTGCTGCCCTACACGGCCGGTGTGCACGACCTCATGGACAGCCACCTCTGGCTGTTCTGGCAGCGAGTCGGCGACCCTGTTGCCTACGTGGAAGGCAACGGCTTCGGCGAGTTGATCGACGATCCGGACAAGGTTCTGTCCTTCCGGTTGTCCTACGATCTCGTCAGGGACGCGGCTCTGACTCCGGTGGAGTCGACAGCGTTCATCAAACGCCTTCTGGAGGAGTGCAGATCATGAACCGAATCCCCGACCTGACCACCGCTGTGTGGCGCAAGTCGTCCTACAGCGACGGGGGCGGCACGAACTGCGTCGAGGTCGCCGACGGCTACCCCGGCCTCGTCCCTGTCCGGGACAGCAAGGTCCCGGATGCCCGCCCCATGGTCTTCTCCGCTGCGTCCTGGTCCGCCTTCGTGAGCGACGTGCAGAAGACGGTGTGACCCCCGACCTCAGCACCGCTGCCTGGCGCAAGTCGAGCTACAGCGACGGGGGAGCCAACAACTGCATCGAGGTCGCCGACGGCTACGCCGACCTCGTCCCGGTCCGCGACAGCAAGATCCCGGACGCCCGCCCCCTGGTCTTCTCGGCGGTGTCCTGGTCCGCGTTCATGGAGGGCGTCAAGGGTGAGGCGGGTGTGAACACGGTCGGGTGAAGCGTGCGGGAAACCGGGACGGGAAGGGGCGCGGTCCGGCCACGGTGGCGTCATGGCAGAGAACATGACCATCGATCCCTTGGCGGACGCACTGGCGAACCTGTACACGCCGACCGCCGAGAAGATCCGCGCCCAGGGCCTGCTGTCTCGGCCGGCGCCGGTGCGCGGACAATCCGTGCGGGGCCGGTGAGCGCGGCTATGGTCGTAGACACGGCGCGTCGAAGGAGGACATCGATCATGGCTGCCCACGCTGCGGAACCCGATGCGGTCGTCCCTCCCATGCCCGAGCGGACCCCGAAAGCGCTGCGCGAGGCCATCGCCGAGCACACTCCCGAACTTCTCCCGGATTTCGACGCGCACTGGAAGTGGGCGATCGCCGACACCTACGACCTCGGTCCGGTGCCGGCGTTCATGGCCCGCTGGTGGGGTCAGTACGCCGTCGCCCGCGACCCCGAACTGAACGCGCACGTACTTGATCTCGAACACCGAGCCGCGTACGAGTGCACCGACATCGCCGAAGCCAAAGCCCTCCTTGAAGAGGCGGCGAAGATTCACTACCGGGCCCGAGAACTGGAGCCCGGCGAGTGACTGATGGGTTCATGGGGCCGCCTTGGCAAGCGGACTGGCGGATCGATGCTCTCGTCACCTTCGAGGCACTGCCCGACCACGCTCGTGAGATGGTCCTCGCCGCGCGCGCCGAACTGGTCACGGCGAAAGACCCGTACTTTCGAGGCATCGATACTGATGCCGGGCTTCCCGACGGCATGAGGGTCATGCCGGACCAGTCCACTGTTCCGAAGGGCCGCCACCTCTGCTTCTTCGACAACGGCAAGGGCTGGTTGAAGTACACCTTCGTACGTCGAACCGAAGATCCCCAGATCGTGGTGGAAGAGATCTTCTGGCAGTGAGCGGTGCGTTTCCCTCACTCCGCACAGGCCGATCCGGTGCTGGTGTTCGGCACGTCGGCGTGGGCGCCGTTTCTGGTAGAGGTCAGGGTCGGGTCGTCGGAGCGACGTCGGTGCTGTGGGCGTTTGTTGGTGGGGCGGCCCCGACGGTCACGTGAAAACGCCGACGCGCGAGCGGACCAGACCCGTTTCCTCTGGTTCAGGACTTGGACAGGCGTGGAAGTTCAGACGCTCTTTCCGCGGGTGCCCCAGGACCAGGCCCGAGGCAGGTAGGGCTCTCGCGCTCACGGGGCCTCGGCGGGATGCCCAGGGCAGGGGCGCCGTTCGAGGCGGAGGCGCGCGGGGGACCTCTTCCGGGTGAGGTCGCCTCCCAGTGCACGCTAGTGGAGCTATGGTGATTCTATGGCTGAGCACACCACCATTCAGGTGACCAAGGAAGTCCGCGACCACCTCGCCCAGGTGGCCAAGGATCGCGGCATGACGCTGGGGCAGCTCGTCGAGCAGCTCGCGGCCGAGCAGCCGACCGCTGAGCAGATCGCCGAGCGCGTGGCGGCCACGCGCAAAGCCCTGCGTGAGCGGATGGGGTGCACGTTGTCGGACGAGGAATTCGACAGCGGGCCGGACGTCCTGGCCAACGTGTACGCCATGGCGGCGGAGAAGGCCCATGCCCGTCGAGGGCACGCTGCGTGATCATCCTGGACACCAGCGCGGCCACCGCGCTTACGCAGGGCCATGTATCCCTGCACCGTCTTGTGGACAACGTCGCGCATACGCCGGGCGACTGGCTCCATATCCCGGCGCTTTGCCTCATGCGGGCGGAGGAAGCCGACGAGGGAGCCGCGAGCAAGTTGCTTGCGCTCCCGGGAATCCTCGTTGACCCCCTCGGGCAGACGGCGGCCACCGCGGTCGGCGGGATGGTGCGTGACGGGTGGGGCGGTGCGGATACCTGCCACACGATCTACGTCGCCACTCCGCACCGGGAGACCGGCGGCATGTCCATCATCCTGACGGAGCGCGAGGACGACTATCCGCCAGGCTTCCTTGCTGTGGACATCGGCTCGCCAGGAATGCTCGGTTTCTACTGAGCCTCGGCATCATCCGGACCCTGGCCCGGCGGCGGTGTCGGCGCCCCCGGCAGGCGTACCGTCGCCACCGTGCCGCCGCCCTCCGCCGGTTGCAGTGATACCTCGCCGCCCGACTGCTGCACCGTACGGGCCACGATGGACAGGCCCAGGCCCGAGCCCGGGAGGGCCCTCGCGCTGGGGGAGCGCCAGAAGCGGTCGAAGACGTGGGGGAGTTCCTCGGTGGGGATGCCGGGGCCGTGGTCGCGGACGGTCAGTTCGCCGGCCTTGAGGATGACGTTCACCGCCTCGCCCGGCGGGCTGAACTTCACCGCGTTGTCCAGGATGTTGACGATCGCCCGCTCCAGCGCCGAGGGCTCCGCCCGGACGAACCAGGGCTGGAGGTCCGCCGTGATCGTCAGCTCCGGGCCGCGCAGGCGGGCGCGGTGCAGGGCGGCCTCCACCGTGTCCTGGAGGTCCACCACCTGGATACGGTCCGCCGGCTGGCCCGCGTCCGAGCGCGACAGGGTCTGCAAGTCGCCGATCAAGGCCGCCAGTTCCGTCATCTGTGCCTTGACGGAGGCGAGGAGGGCTTTCCTGTCCGCCGGGGGGATCGGGCGGCCCGTTTCCTCGCTGCGGGTGAGGAGTTCGATGTTCGTACGGAGGGAGGTCAGGGGCGTACGGAGTTCGTGGCCCGCGTCCGCGATGAGCTGCTGTTGCAGCTCGCGGGAGTTGGCCAGCGCGGATGTCATCGAGTTGAAGGAGCGGGAGAGGCGGGCGATCTCGTCCTCGCTGTCTTCCTCCACCGGGATGCGGATCGTCAGGTCCTCGGTACGGGCGACGTGTTCCACGGCCTCGGTGAGCTTGTCGACGGGGCGAAGGCCCGCGCGGGCCACGGCGAGGCCTGCGGCTCCGGCGCCGACGACTCCGATGCCGCCGACGAGGAGGAGGAGCAGGGCCAGGTCGTTGAGGGTGGACTGGGTGCCCTCGAGGGGGTAGGCGACGATCAGCGCGGCGCCCTGAAGCAGGGACTGCCCGCCGCCACTATTGGGAACGTCGTTGAGGATGAGCGGCAGGGTCACCACTCGTACGGCGTTGCCCTTGCTGTCGGTCCCGTTCCGGAACTTGCTGACGCCGAGCTCCGGATTCTTGGCCAGTTCCTTGTCGCTGTCGGTTACCTTCACAAGGCCTGCCGAGGAGTCGAGGGCACAGGCGCTGCCGTCTGCCTTTACCACCTCGAAGTAGTACTCGGTGCGTCTGCGGAAGTCGGTGGGGCCCGTCGGCTCTTCGCCGCACGTGGTGAGGGCGTCGTTGACCACCACGTACGGGACGGGGCCCTTCTGCGAGCTCAGATCGCTGTTGATCTCGTCGTACAACTTCCCCCGCACGATGAACCAGCACGTCACCGATACCGCCGCCACCGCGAACGCCACCGCCGCCGAGACCAGCAGGGCCAGTCGGGAGCGGATCGGCAGGGAGCGGAAGTGACGCATCACCTTGATCACTCCGCGCCGCCCGACCGCAGCACATACCCCACGCCCCGCACCGTGTGCACCAGGCGCGGCTCGCCGCCCGCCTCGGTCTTGCGGCGCAGGTACATGACGTAGACGTCGAGGGAGTTGGAGGAGGGCTCGAAGTCGAAGCCCCAGACCGCCTTGAGGATCTGCTCGCGGGTGAGGACCTGGCGCGGGTGGGCCAGGAACATCTCCAGGAGGGTGAACTCGGTGCGGGTGAGTTCCACGGGGCGGCCCGCCCGGGTGACCTCGCGGGTCGCGAGGTCCATGCGGAGGTCGCCGAAGGTGAGCGCGTCGTCCTCGTCGATGCCGGTCGCCGTCGCCGCGTACGAGCTGCGGCGCAGCAACGCCCGGATGCGGGCGAAGAGTTCGTCGAGTTCGAAGGGCTTGACCAGGTAGTCGTCGGCGCCCGCGTCGAGGCCGGTGACGCGGTCGCCCACCGTGTCGCGGGCGGTCAGCATGAGGATGGGGGTGGTGGTGCCCGCGCCGCGCATCCGGCGGGCGGCGGTCAGGCCGTCCATCCTCGGCATCTGGATGTCCAGGACGACCAGGTCGGGCTGGTACGCGGTCGCCTTCTCCAGCGCGTCCGCGCCGTCGACCGCGACCTGGGTGTCGTACCCCTCGAAGGCGAGGCTGCGCTGGAGTGCTTCGCGCACCGCCGGCTCGTCGTCGACGATCAGGATGCGCTGGGTTTCACGGTCGCCTTCGGCGGGGCTCATGGGCTGGGGATCCTCGGTGCGGTGGGACGGGGACGGTGGTTCTGACGCGTTCAGCCTTCAGCCTCGCACGGTTCCGGGGCAGAGGCGGAAGACCGGCCGGGACCGGTTCGCCGACCGTGCGGCGCGTCGGGGTCAGCCCCGCAGCGTGCTGAGCCGGCCCAGCGGGACCTTGCGGCGGTGCGGGTGCCCGGCGGAGGTACGCAGGCCCATCATCTCCGGAGCCCGCACCGGAAGGACTACTTCCGGTGCCCGGCTCCCCGGTGCGTGCAGCTCGTACGCCACTTCGAGGGCCAGGCCGAGCCCGGCCGGGTCGTTGCCGGTCATGGTGTGGGAGATACGCGTGATCATGTGAACCTCCAGAGTCGGCCGACCGGAAAGTCAGCTGTCGGAACCGCCGGCCCGCAGGCCGGCGAGGTCGGACTTGACGGTGTTGATCGGGATGGCGAAGCCGAGGCCGACACTGCCCGCGCTCGAACTGGACGTGGAGTCCGCGGCCGAGTACATGGCGGAGTTGATGCCGATGATGTTGCCGTTCATGTCGATCAGTGCGCCGCCGGAGTTGCCGGGGTTGAGCGAGGCGTCCGTCTGAAGGGCCTTGTACGTCGTCGTGGACGTGCCCGTGTCGCCGTTGAACTCCTGGCCACCGAAGGAGAACGGCCACTGGCCGCTGCCGTCGCCCTGCTGTTGCTGCTGGCCCTGGCTCTCGTCGGTGGAGACGGTCACGTCACGGTCCAGCGCGGAGACGATGCCGCTGGTGACGGTGCCGGTCAGGCCTTCGGGGGAGCCGATCGCGACGACGTCGTCGCCGACCTGGACGCCGTCGGAGTTGCCGAGCGTGGCGACCGTCAGGCCGGAGGGAGCGCTCTCCAGCTTGATGAGCGCCAGGTCCTTCTTGCTGTCGGTGCCGACGACCGTCGCGGTGTACGACTTGCCGCTGCTCAGCTGCACCTTGATCTCGGAGGCGCCCGAGATGACGTGGTTGTTGGTGATGATCTCGCCGCTGGACGTGATGATCACGCCCGAGCCGGTCGACGAACCGGCGTTCGAGGTCGCGCTGATCTCGACGATGCTCGGGCTGACCGCCTGGGCGACACCGGCGACGGTGCCCTTCTTGGCGGTGGGCACCACGGTGGTGCTGGTGCTGCTCGACGTGGCGTCCTTGCTGGTCAGCTCCTGGATGCCGTACGCGGTGCCGCCTCCGATGGCGGCGGCGACTATCGCGACGGCGGCGAGGAGAGCCAGCGGGCCCTTCGCGCGCTTCTTCGGCGAGGCGGGGGTGGGGGTGGGGGTGGGGGTGGCGGCGATGGGCTCGGCGGTCAGGACCGCCGTGGAGGAGACGCCGTCCGGCTCGGGGTAACCCCCGTACGAGCCGTGGCCGGAACCTCCGTTACCGCCCTGACCGGAGCCCGGCCACACGGTGGTGCCCGGCTCGACGGTGACCGGCGCGGCCGGTATGTACGCCGGCGGGGGAGGCCACTCGGGGTTCACGGGGGTGGAAGAGACGGGCTGCTGCTGGGGGTACGGGGACTGGTGGTCGTCGCCCTGGGGGTACTCGCCGCTGCGGCGGAAGCTCTCGGTCATGTGAAACAGGTTCGCTCCCGATCATGAGAGCTCCCTGAGTCCCCGCTGAGAAGCCCGCCAGAACCTCGTTTGCCCCATATAAAGACGACGGGGCCCGTAAATCAGGGGTTCAGGGGGTGCCGCGTCTACTCACACCCACAAGACCGCCGCACCACCAACCGCGACGGAAACACCTTCAACCGCTCCCGCCGTGACCCCGCGACCCGCAGCCCGTCGTCCAGCACCAGATCGACGGCCGCGCGGGCCATCGCCGACCGGTCCGAAGCGATCGTCGTCATCGGCGGGTCCGTCAGCGCCGCTTCCTTGACGTCGTCGAAGCCGGCCACGGCCAGCTGCCCCGGCACGTCGATGCGCAGCTCGCGGGCGGCGCGCAGCACGCCGATCGCCTGGTCGTCGGTGGAGCAGAAGATGGCGGGCGGCCGGTTCGGGCCGCCGAGCAGCTGGAGGCCGACCTGATAGGCGTCGTAGCGGTTGTACGGCGCCTCGAAGAGGCGGCCCTCGGTCGAGATCCCGGCCTCCTGCATCGCGCGCCGCCAGCCCTCGACGTGGTCGGAGACCGGGTCGCCGATGGTGGGGGTGTCCGCGAGGCCGCCGAGACAGGCGACGTAGTCGTACCCGTGTTCGAGCAGATGGCGGGTGGCGAGCTGGGCGCCGCCGATGTCGTCGGTGACGACGGCCACGTCGTCGATCGCCTCGGGGCGCTCGTGCAGCAGCACGACGCGGGCGTCCCAGGCCTCGATCTCGGCGGCCGCGTGGTCGTTCAGGGCGTGGCTGACGAGGATCAGGCCGGAGACCCGCATGCCGAGGAAGGCCCGCAGATAGTGGACCTCGCGCTCGGCGATGTAGTCGGAGTTGCCGACGAGGACCATTTTCCCGCGCTCGGCCGCCGCCTGTTCGACAGCGTGCGCCATCTCCCCGAAGAAGGGCTGACGCGCGTCCGGCACGATCAGGCCTATGAGCTCGGTCCGCCGCGACGCCATAGCCTGGGCGACCCGGTCGGGCCGGTACCCCAGTTCCTTGATCGCGGCGAGAACGCGCTCGCGCGTGGCCGGGGCAACCGGCCTCGGTCCGTTGTTGATGACATAGCTGACGACGGCGGTGGACGTACCCGCCAGTCGCGCTACATCGTCCCTCGTCACCTTGGCCACGCGCGGAGTCTACGCGGATGGACCCGCCTCTGGGCAGGTCATACGGCGGCTTCCTGCGCCGCCGTCATGCCTCCCTCATGCCGCGGTCACGCCTCCGTCGGCACCGCGGCGGTGTCGACGGCGTCCAGGTGCGCCGTCTCGTCCGCATCCTCCGCCTTTGGCTGGGCCGCCTTGGCCTTCGCCTCGTCCGCGGCGCGGTCCACCTTCTCGGGTGTAACGAATCGATAACCGACGTTCCGAACGGTTCCGATCAGCGACTCGTGCTCGGGTCCGAGCTTCGCGCGCAGCCGTCGTACGTGGACGTCGACCGTGCGCGTACCGCCGAAGTAGTCGTAGCCCCAGACCTCCTGGAGCAGCTGGGCGCGGGTGAAGACGCGGCCCGGGTGCTGCGCGAGGTACTTCAGGAGCTCGAACTCCTTGAAGGTCAGGTCGAGGACACGGCCCTTGAGTTTGGCGCTGTACGTCGCCTCGTCCACCGACAGATCGCCGTTGCGGATCTCCATCGGGGAGTCGTCGTTGACGATCTGCTGCCGGCCCATGGCCAGGCGCAGGCGTGCTTCGACCTCGGCCGGACCGGCGGTGTCGAGCAGCACGTCGTCGATGCCCCAGTCGGCGGTGACGGCCGCGAGGCCGCCCTCCGTCACCACGAGGATCAGCGGACAGCCGGGTCCCGTGGAGCGGAGCAGCTGGCACAGGCTGCGCACCTGCGGGAGGTCGCGGCGGCCGTCGATCAGGATGACGTCGGCACCGGGGGTGTCGACGAGAGCGGGGCCTTCCGCCGGAGCCACTCGCACGTTGTGCAGGAGCAGGCCGAGAGCGGGAAGCACCTCCGTCGACGGCTGAAGGGCATTGGTCAGGAGCAGCAGAGAACTCATCGCGCCCCACCTGCCTGGGTCGTCTTACGTTCGTGCACGGTTCGCTCGCCCATAACGTCTGGTTCCTCCTCGGTCCCTGCGAGGACGTTTGCGGCACTGCTTGATACCTGCGGCTCCCGCGCCCCTGGGAACCGCTGTGCCTGTGTGGGCCCGTACACCTGCGGTTTCCCGCTTCGTATACAACGCTTCACAAAGCACAAAAGGACCCGGGGGCTACGCTGCCCGAGTCCTCATGCCCAGCAGAATAGCCCACATGAGCTCAGGTCCGGCAGGTCAAATGACGGGATCTTCCCTTCGTCCACCCCTTGAGACGCCCCGGCGCACCCCTTTGCGGAGGTTTCTGCACACGGTCGACGGGGTGACGATCGATGCGGCGTACGACCCTGGAACGCGGCCTTCTGATGACTTGGCGATCGTGGTCGCGCACGGGTTCACGGGCGGTGTGGACCGCCCGCACGTGCGCCGCGTCGCCGACGTCTTCGCGCGCGGCGCGGCGGTGGTCACCTTCTCCTTCCGTGGTCACGGCGCCTCCGGTGGCAACTCCACCGTCGGCGACCGCGAGGTCCACGATCTGGCTGCCGCGGTGGCCTGGGCGCGCGAACTCGGGCATGCGCGCGTGGTCACCGTCGGCTTCTCGATGGGAGGGTCGGTGGTGCTGCGGCACGCGGCGCTGAGTGCGCAGGAGCACGCGGGGCGCACGGAGGCGCGTACCGACGCCGTGGTTTCGGTGAGCGCACCGGCCCGTTGGTATTACCGGGGTACGGCCCCTATGCGGCGGGTTCACTGGCTGGTAACCCGGCCGGTGGGGCGGGTCGTGGGCCGCTACGGTCTGCGCACCCGTATCCACCACGGCGGGTGGGATCCGGTGCCGGCCTCCCCGGTCGAGTCGGTCCCGCTCATCGCACCGACCCCGCTGCTGATCGTCCACGGCGACCAGGACGGCTACTTCCCGGTCGACCACCCCCGGATGCTCGCCGCCGCCTCCGGCGACCACGCCGAACTCTGGCTGGAGCACGGCATGGGCCACGCCGAGCACGCGGCGGACGACGAGCTGCTGACCCGTATCGGGGAATGGGCCGCCGCACACGCGAGCTAGCCTGACCGTGTTCACAGCAACTGCTCATTAACCACGCAATGAGGAACGAGATGGCAAAGGGCACGGTGCGTTACTGGGCCGCCGCCAAGGCCGCGGCAGGCGTCGCCGAGGAGCCGTACGACGCGGGGACGCTCGCCGAGGCACTCGACGCGGCTCGCGAGCGACACCCCGGCGAACTCGTCCGCGTCCTGCGGCGATGCTCGTTCCTCATCGACGGTGACCCCGTGGGCACCCGCGGACATGAGACGGTACGGCTGGCCGAGGGCGGCACGGTCGAGGTGCTCCCGCCGTTCGCAGGAGGGTGAGCGAGACGATGAGCAACCAGCCGTACGAGGGGCAGTACGAGGGCCGGTACGAGGGGTACGACCCGTATCAGCAGCCTCAGCAGCAGCCTCAGCAGCAGCCCCAGCAACAGCAACAGCAGCAGCCCGACTGGCAGCAGCACACCCAGCAGTGGGAGGGGCAGACCTGGGAGACCCAGGTGCAGCCTCCCGTGTCGGCGGAGACGGCGTATCTGCCGCCGCAGGGGTACCAGGGGCAGGGGCAGGGATACGAGCAGCCGCAGGCGTACGGGTACGGCGGCACGGCCCAGTCCCTCCCGCCGGAGACAGCCCCGCAGGGCTGGGACCGGACCCCGCAGCCGCAGCGACCCGAGGCGCCCGCACCCGTACCCGCTCCTGCCCC
Source organism: Streptomyces sp. NPDC048275 (assembly GCF_040652275.1). NCBI lineage: Bacteria > Bacillati > Actinomycetota > Actinomycetes > Kitasatosporales > Streptomycetaceae > Streptomyces > Streptomyces sp. NPDC048275. The sequence goes on along the minus strand of NZ_JBEZLR010000005.1, from coordinate 136,834 downwards.
TGTGACCGAGGGTTACGGCCCTCCGACCGTCACCGGCAACCCGCGTGTCACCGACGCCCAGCGCGCCCGCGCCGAGGGCCGGTCGCCGATCATCGAACCCGGGATCCAGCCCGCCGCGCTCACCACGGTGCTCGGGCTGCTGCTCTCGGGTACGGCCGCGATCGGGGAGTACGCCCTCGTCGTACCCCTCGTCCTGCTGCAGGCCGTCACCGCGGCGGGATGGTTCCGGCTGAACGGGATGTGGCCGGCCCGGCAGGGCATCGCACTGGCGTTCCTGGGCGCGGTGACCGCGGACGTGGCCCTGCTCGTCGCGGGCCGGGAGAACGCGCCCGCGGCGATCCTCGGCACCCTCGGTGTGTGGGTCCTGCTCACCCTCGTCCTGCAACTGCGCAGCCATGCCGACGCGGACACGCGGATGTACGGCCTGATGGCGACCGTGGCCTCGGCGGCCCTGTCGATCGTCGCGGCCGGGCACCTCGCGGCCGAGCCGGACGCCGTCACGGTGGGCGCCGCCGCTGTCGCCGCGGCGATCCTGGCCCGCGCGCTGCCGCTGCCCACCGCGGCCTCCGTGGTGGTGGCGCTGCTGGCCGCCGCGGGCGCCGGAATCGCGGTCGGCGGGATGACGGACCTGGGCAGTCAGGGCGCCTTCCTCGGCCTCGGCGCCGGTGTCTGCGCGCTGATCGGCCACCGGGTCGCCAGCTATGACTACCCGTCCCGTTTCGTCCACTTCACCGCGGGCGTGGCCCTGCCGCTGGCCGCCGCGGCGCCGGCGGTGTACCTGCTGGGACGCGCGCTCGGCTAGCCGTTCGCCCGGCCGTACCGTTCGTCACAGCTGATCGACAACCACTCCGAAGGGCCCCCTCGTGGGGCCCTTCGGGGTTAGGTTTCGCGCTGGACGGCCACTCGGGTCGCCCGGATCCGGTCGACCTGGGGGAACACCGAGCATGCGCGCACTGCGAATAATCCTGATCGTCGCCGTCATCCTGGGCGGCCTGTTCGTGATCGCGGACCGGGTGGCGGTCGGTTTCGCGGAGGACGAGGCGGCGGACCGGCTCAAGGCCAACGAGGGCCTGGCCAGCACCCCCGACGTGTCCATCGAGGGCTTCCCCTTCCTCACCCAGGTCGTCGGCGGCGAGCTCGACGACGTGAAGATCGGCATCAAGGACTACGAGGCGACGACGGGCAACGCCAACGCCTCCGACGGCACCATCCGCATCGACGACCTGAACGCCGAGATGCACGGCGTCGAGTTCAGCGGCGACTACAGCTCCGCCACCGCCGGCAGCGCCACCGGCACCGCGACCATCGCGTACGCCGAGCTGCTCGAGGTGGCCAAGTCCGATGCCACGCAGGTCGCGCCCGGTGTCACCGTCGAGGTCGTCAGTCTCTCCGACGGCGGCGACGGCAAGATCAAGGTTTCGCTCAAGGTCAGCGTCGGCAGCGCCGAGGTGACCCGGTCGGTCTCCGTACTCAGCTCGGTCACCGTCGTCGGGGGCGACACGGTCCGGGTGCACGCCGACTCGCTGCCCGAGCTGGGCGTCGACCTCGCGGAGGACCAGGTGCGCGAGGGCATCGACTTCGAGCAGAAGATCGACCAGCTGCCGGGCGGCATCCAGCTCGACAAGGTCGAGGCGGCGGCGGACGGCGTGGACATCTCGGTGAAGGGTTCGGACGTACGGCTGGTCGGGTAGGACGGACCGTACGGAGGGCGCGTCCGAAGAACGAGACGGCCCCGTCCGCCCAGCAGATGCGATGACGAGGTGGTGACGGCCGCGGGCGCCCTGAATCGGGGCGGGGCGGCCCGGTCGGTCATCTCATCCCACATCCCGGACGATCGCATCTCAGCATCCGACACACCGGTGACATGTCCGGCTGTCCGTCCCTACGATCGGACCCATGAAGCGACAGGCGGACCTCACGAAGCGGCGGGCAGTAGACCTGTGCCGCGTCGCCGCCATGCTCTGTCGCACCTTCTGAGCGGAAGCGTTCGTTCTTCGTTCGACCTTCCGACTTCCCCGGCCCTCCTTGTCAGGGCCCTCGTGCGCCGCGCAGGCCGGACCGGCATGACCGCGCACCCTCTCTCTAACGCACCGCCCCGCCGCAACTGCCCCGGAGGAGAACGAGCATGAGCCGCAGCGACGTCCTGGTAGACGCCGACTGGGTCCAGGACCACCTGGACGACCCGAGCGTGGCCATCGTCGAGGTCGACGAGGACACGTCCGCGTACGAGAAGAACCACATCAAGAACGCGATCCGGATCGACTGGACCAAGGACCTCCAGGACCCGGTCCGCCGCGACTTCATCGACCAGGAGGGCTTCGAGAAGCTCCTGTCGTCGAAGGGCATCGCCAACGACACGCTGGTCGTGCTCTACGGCGGCAACAACAACTGGTTCGCCTCGTACGCCTACTGGTACTTCAAGCTGTACGGCCACGAGAACGTGAAGCTCCTCGACGGCGGCCGCAAGAAGTGGGAGCTCGACTCCCGCGACCTGGTCGACGGCTCGCAGGTGCCCGAGCGCGCCGCGACCGACTACAAGGCCAAGGCCCAGAACACCGCGATCCGCGCCTTCCGCGACGACGTCGTGGCGGCCATCGGTTCGCAGAACCTGGTCGACGTCCGCTCGCCCGACGAGTTCAGCGGCAAGCTGCTCGCCCCGGCCCACCTGCCGCAGGAGCAGTCGCAGCGCCCGGGTCACGTCCCGTCCGCCCGCAACATCCCGTGGTCGAAGAACGCCAACGACGACGGCACCTTCAAGTCGGACGACGAGCTCAAGGAGCTCTACGCCGAGGAGCAGGTCGACCTCGCCAAGGACACCATCGCGTACTGCCGTATCGGTGAGCGTTCCGCGCTCACCTGGTTCGTGCTGCACGAGCTGCTCGGCGTGGAGAACGTCAAGAACTACGACGGCTCCTGGACCGAGTACGGCTCCCTCGTCGGCGTCCCGATCGAGCTCGGCGCCAACAAGTAACCCTCAAGGCTTGAAGGACTGAAGGACGGAATCGAAAAATGTGTGGAGCGAAGGCCGGCGGCCCCGACGCCTCGACGATCAAGCCCGGTGAGACCACGATCCAGGGCCAGGTGACCCGCGACGGCGAGCCGGTGACGGGCTACGTCCGTCTCCTGGACTCGACCGGCGAGTTCACGGCGGAGGTCCCCACCTCCGCGACGGGCCAGTTCCGCTTCTACGCGGCCGAGGGCACCTGGACCGTACGGGCCCTGGTCCCCGGCGGCACCGCGGACCGCACGGTCGTCGCCCAGACGGGCGGCCTCGCCGAGGTCGCCATCGCCGTCTGACGGCACCGCTCGAACGGCTGAAGGGCCGCACCCCCGGGGGTTGGACGCTTACCGGATCGGGGTGCGGCCCTTCGGCATGCCCGAGCGGCGCCGGACGGCTTTCGGACCCGCGCCGGACGGCGCTGCCAGGCCTACGCTGGACGCATGTACGCACGGCGGCGCCACGTCTACTTCGCCATGATGGGGACGTGTATCGGTCTCTTCGTTCTGGCCTGGGGAGTCGTGCGGCTCTGGTCGATTCCCGTGGCCGTCGGGATGTGTGTGGTGGCGATGGTGATTCCGCCGCTCGCCGCGATGGTGGCCAACCGACGTGGGCCCGATGACCGCTGGTGGGACGACCCGTCCGGGGATCCGAAGTCCGACGAGTGGTGGGACGAACTGGACGGCAAGAAGCGGCGGCCCTAGCGGCCAGTGCCCTGTCATCTGCGGGCCCCGTCACCTTCAGGCCCTGACACCCGGGAGTGCGTGTGAGTGCGAGGCTGTCGACCGTTGCCTTCGAAGCGAAGGATGCCCATGTGCTCGCCGACTTCTACCAGCGGCTGCTCGGGTACGTGGTGCGCGCGCAGGAGCCGGACTGGGTGCTGATCGGTCCCCCGGGCGGCGGCACCGCGCTCTCCTTCCAGACCGAACGCACATACGTCCCACCGGTCTGGCCCAGCGCCCCCGGAGACCAGCGCGCGATGCTCCACCTCGACATCGAGGTGGACGACCTGCCGGCGGAGACGGCCCGCGTCCTCGCCGAGGGGGCCAGGCTCGCGGCCTACCAGCCGCAGGAGGACGTAAGGGTCTTCCTCGACCCGGCAGGGCATCCGTTCTGCCTGTGGGTGGGGTCGGCTCAGTAGACGAGCGCCTGCGTCTCGTCCGCCATCGCCTCCTGCACGAAGACCTGGGCGCCCGCGATGCGTACGCCGTCCAGGACGTCCTTCTCCGTGATGTCGCGCCGGGCCGCGCACTGCGTGCAGAGCGTGATGCGCCCGGCGGCCAGCACCGAGTCGAGCAGGTCGGGCAGCGGGGCGGCGTGCGGGAGCTCGAACTCGGCTGCCCGGCCCGGGAGCGCGAACCACGCGGACTCGCCGGTCAGCCAGAGGGAGACCTCGACTCCACTGGCCACGGCCACCGCCGCGACCGTGAACGCCTGCGAGCAGCGCTCGGGGGCATCGGCCCCCGCCGTCACCTTGATCAGGAGCTTCTTCGCCATGTCCGCATCGTAGTCCGGGGAGTCCGCATCGTGATCAACTCGTCGACGCATCGCGCGCTGGAGGGTGGTCCCGCACCGCCGGCTGCTCGGCTGAGCCGCTAGGTCCTGTCGTCACATTCCCGTCGTCCGCCCGGAGGGCGGGCCTCGCGGCGTCAGGTGCGTGCTCTCGGCGTGCCGGGCGCAGGTCCTCGTACTGGTTGTACGTGGGTCTGTGCCCGGTGCGCCGAGAGTGCGTGCATGGCGTCGCGAGGCAGGCGGGAATTTGACGACAGGACCTAGGGCCCACCTCGCAGAGAGCGCCGGGTCCCACCCGACTAGAGTGGGACCCGGCTCTAGTACCGCACACCACGCTCATCCGAGGAGCACCCCGTGGAGATCGCCTTCGAAATCCTCCTGGCCCTTGTCTGCGTCGGCGTTCTCGCCTTCGCTGTGCTGGCCGTGACGAAGCTGTACCAGGGCCAGCGCTGACCCCCATCAAGGAACTTCCGACCTCATGATCGAGATCCCGTCCGACCTGCACAAGGACCTGCTCCCGCTTGCCTTCCTGCTCGGCAACTGGGCCGGTGCGGGCGTCCACGACTTCCCCGGCTCCGAGAAGTGCAACTTCGGCCAGGAGGTCACCTTCACCCACGACGGGCGGGACTTCCTGGAGTACCACTCGCACACCTGGGTGCTCGACGCCGACGGGAACAAGGTCCGGCCGCTGGAGACCGAGTCCGGTTTCTGGCGCATCGACTCCGACCGCAAGGTCGAGGTCGTCATGACCCGCGACGACGGTGTCGTCGAAGTCTGGTACGGCGACCTGGCCGCCAAGCAGCCGCAGATCGACCTGACCACCGATGCCGTGGCGCGCACCGCCGCGTCCGGCCCGTACACCGGTGGCAAGCGCCTTTACGGCTATGTGAAGAGCGACCTCATGTGGGTCGGCGAGAAGCAGACCCCCGAGGTCGAGCTGCGCCCCTACATGTCCGCGCAGCTGAAGAAGGTCGTCACCCCGGAGGACGTCGAGCGCTGGGCCAAGGCCCTCCCCGACGACATGCCGGACGACGGGATCGCTTTCTTCAAGTAGCCCTAGACTTTCCAGTGTGGTGAGCACCGACTGGAAGAGCGACCTGAGGCAGCGCGGCTACCGGCTGACGCCGCAGCGCCAGCTTGTCCTCGAAGCCGTGGACACCCTGGAGCACGCGACCCCCGACGACATCCTCATCGAAGTGAGGAGAACGGCGTCGGGGGTCAACATTTCCACCGTGTACCGGACCCTGGAGCTCCTGGAGGAGCTCGGCCTGGTCAGCCATGCGCATCTGGGGCATGGGGCGCCGACGTACCATCTCGCGGACCGGCACCACCACATACACCTGGTGTGCCGGGACTGTACGAATGTCATCGAGGCAGACCTCTCCGTCGCCGCGGAGTTCACCGCGAAACTCCGTGACACGTTCGGCTTCCAGACGGACATGAAGCACTTCGCGATCTTCGGCCGCTGCAAGGACTGCGCGGCCAAGCTCGGTACCAAGCCGGGTGCCGAGCCCGATGCCAAGCTCGATACCGATCTCGGCAGCAAGAAATAAAATCGGCGATTACTCGGTCGTAGGCTGTGTGGATATGAAGAGCCCCCTCCTGTCCCTGCCCGGCGCCGTTCCCGCCGAGGGCGTGGACGAAGAGGTCGCCGCGCACTACGGCGACCTGTTCCGCGAGCAGCGCGCCCTCGCCGACGGCACCGGCTTCGTGGATCTCTCGCACCGCGGCGTGATCACCGTCACCGGCGACGACCGGCTCAGCTGGCTGCACCTGCTGCTCACCCAGCACGTCACCGACCTCCCGGTGGGCCGCGCCACCGAGGCGCTGATCCTCTCCGCGCACGGCCACGTCGAGCACGCGCTGTACCTCGTCGACGACGGCGCCACGACCTGGGCCCACGTGGAACCGGGCACCCAGGACGCGCTGATCGCGTACCTGGAGTCGATGAAGTTCTTCTACCGCGTCGAAGTCGCCGACCGCACCGCCGACTTCGCGGTCGTGCACCTGCCGGCCGGCTCCATCGCCGAGGTCCCCGAGGGTGTCGTCGTACGCGAGATGCCCTACGGGCGTGACCTCTTCCTCCCGCGTACGGACCTGGAGTCGTACGCCGCCAAGGCCGGCCCGGCGGCCGGGCTGCTCGCGTACGAGGCGCTGCGCGTCGAACACCACCGGCCGCGGCTCGGCTTCGAGACCGATCACCGCACCATCCCGCACGAGCTGGGCTGGATCGGCAGCGCGGTGCATCTGCAGAAGGGCTGCTACCGCGGCCAGGAGACCGTCGCCCGGGTCCAGAACCTGGGCAAGCCCCCGCGCCGGCTGGTCTTCCTGCACCTGGACGGCAGCGAGGTGCATCTGCCGCCGCACGGCGCCGAGCTCCGGCTCGCGGACGACGGGCCCGACGGCCGGAAGATCGGTTTCATCACCACCTCCGTACGCCACCACGAGCTCGGCCCGATCGCTCTGGGCCTGGTGAAGCGGAACGTGCCGGTGGACGCGCGGCTGCTGGCCGACACGACCGCCGCGGCGCAGGAGGTCGTGGTCGAGCCGTAGCCGCCGTACGGGCTACATCTCGACGATGACCGTGAACGGGCCGTCGTTCGTCAGCGAGACGCGCATCTGCGCGCCGAAACGGCCCGTCGCCACCGTCGCGCCCAGCGCGCGGAGTTGAGAGACCACCTCGTCGACGAGGGGCTCGGCGACATCGCCGGGTGCGGCCGCGTTCCAGGTGGGACGGCGGCCCTTGCGGGCGTCTCCATACAGGGTGAACTGGCTGATCACGAGCAGTGGCGCGGCGATGTCACTGCACGACTTCTCGTCGCTCAGCATCCGGATCGACCAGAGTTTGCGGGCGAGTTGGGCCGCCTTCTCCTTGGTGTCGTCGTGGGTGACGCCCACCAGGACGCACAGCCCCTCGCCACTGATCTCGCCGACCGTCTCGCCGTCCACGACGACGCTCGCGCCGTCCACTCTCTGCACCACCGCACGCATGGGGACCATCATGCCGTGCGGTCGAAGAACTGCTTCAGGGGGTCCTTACTGGTCATTACAGGCCTCGATAGGGTCCTTTAGGGGGGTTTCCATTTCCTCCTTACCCCCCCATCTGGGGCCTATCGGGAGCACTCGGTCACATCGCGGCCACTTGGGGTGGCACGATGCGTGTGTTGCGGTGCAACCGTGGGGTGGACCGCACCGGTCGAGGGGACGGTAGAGGCACATGAGCACACCGAGTACCGGGCAGCCGCCCGGGGTGTCATTGACCCGTACGAGTCCGCGGGCGGGAGGCGGTCGTGCCGGGGCCTATCGCCCTCCGGCGCAGCGCATCGACAGTGCGCTGCCCCTGGAGCCGCCCGCGCGCGATCTGGCCCTGCTGCGGCTGCCCGCGCTGCGGACCCTGCGGCGTGACGCGCAGCGGGACGAGGCCGACCTCAGCTATGTGCGGCGGCTGCTGCAGGGGCGTATCGACATCCTGCGGGCGGAGCTGGCGCGGCGCGGGGGCCTGCGGGCGCAGGGTTCGGGTTCAGGTCTGGGTGTGGACTCGGGTGCGGGCTCGGGTTCACGGGGGGCGGCGGTCGTCGAGTCCGGAGGCGTGCCCTCCGTCGTCGAACGGCTCCCGGAGATCCTCACGGACGCGCCCGCCCGGTACCGTTCGTCGGCCCGCCATGTGACGGTGGGCACGCCGCACGGCGAGGAGTATCGGCGGCTGGCCTCGGACATGCTCTCCGAGGTGGAGCTGTCGGATCTGAAAGCCCGTACGGACGACGAGCTCGGCGCGGGAATGGGGCGGCTGGTGCGCTACGAGCAGCAGGTCTCCCGGCGGCGCCAGCAGCTCCAGCGCACGGCCGACGATTGCAGTGCCGAGATCGCCCGCAGGTACCGTGAAGGTGAAGCACAAGTAGACGACCTGCTCATGTGACGCGGTGGCCCCCGGTGACCCCGGAGGGTGCGCGCGGTGGTTGTGGCGGCGCCGGTGCCCGGGACATCCGGCGCCGGGCCGCACGGCTGACTCCGCCCTGTTCCGTGGTCGCGGCGGCCGCGACCGGGAAAGCCCGGTGCCGCCGGGGCGGGTCCCCGTCCCGGAAGGCCACCGCCGATGTCCGCCCCTCGCGCAAACCCCGCCATACCCTCCGTTTCCTCGGCCTCTGTCTCCTCGGTCCCTGTCTCCTCGGTCCCTGTTTCCCCGGCTTCTGTTTCCCCGGCTCCTGTTTCTCCGGCTCCTGTTTCTCCGGTACTCGCCGAGGTCGTCCGTTCCGGGTTCGTCGAGGGGCACCATCGGGGCAGCCTGGTGCTGCTGGCCGCGGACGGGTCGGTCGAGCGGGCGGTGGGTGACGTGACGGCGCCGATCTTCCCGCGCTCGTCGAACAAACCGATGCAGGCGGCGGGTGTGCTGCGGGCCGGCCTGGAGCTGACCGGCGAACGTCTGGCCCTCGCCGCCGCCAGCCACTCCGGAGAAACCTTCCACCTCGATCTCGTACGGAAGATGCTGGCCGATCACGGGCTGAGCGCCACGCAGCTGCAGTGCCCGCCGGATCTGCCGCTGGACCCGACGGAGGCGGAGACGTATCTCGCCGCGGGCGCCGTGCGCGACCGGGTCACCATGAACTGCTCCGGCAAGCACGCGGCGATGCTCGCGGTGTGCGCGCTGCGGGGCTGGCCGCTGGACTCGTACCTCGACCCCGGGCACCCGCTGCAGCAGCTCATCCACACCGTTGTCGAGGAGGCGGCCGGGGAACCGGTCGCGGCGGTGGGTACGGACGGTTGTGGGGCTCCGCTGATGGCGATCACCCTCACGGGCCTGGCCCGGGCCTTCCGCTCCTTCGTCCTCGCGGCTCCCGGCTCCGCGGAGCGCCGGGTCGCAGACGCGATGAGGGCCCACCCGGAGTACGTCGCCGGTACCCGGCGTCCTGACACCTGGCTGATGCGCGAGGTGCCGGGGGCGCTCTCCAAGATGGGTGCGGAGGCTGTCCAGGCGGTGGCCCTTCCCGACGGCCGGGCGCTCGCCTTCAAGATCGACGACGGTGGCGGGCGGGCGCTGGGGCCCGTGCTGGGGCGTGCGCTGGCTCTGCTGGGGGTGGACGCGCCGGTGGCGTCGCGCATCGGGCGGGCTCCGCTGCTGGGGGGAGCGCGTGAGGTGGGGGAGGTTCGGGCGGCGTTCTGAGCGGGCCTGAAGGCCCGGGGCCACGAAGGGCGCCGAACTCACCGTGAAAACAGGTGAGTTGGCGACCCTCTGGCCGGGTGGCGAGGGGGAAGGGCGGGAGAGCGCCGCCTCCGTTGTCGGCGCCCTGCTCCGCACGTCCGGGCGATAGTGGTGCCCGGAGCACTTCCGAGTCGTACTCCTGTCTTTTCCTTCGCCTCCTTCTTCTTCTCGTGGTGGGATCGGTCATCCGTAGCTATGTAGTTGTTTTCGGTGACACGGACTGACCGAGCTCCCGGCTCCCCTCCGGAAGGGAGCCCGGTCAGCCGGACTGCCGGACGGTGGTGTCCGATCAGCCGGACTGGGCGAGCAGCACCACGAGGATCACGGCCCCGATGCCGCTGAGGGTGGTGTTCTTGGCCTTGAGGCCAATGGTCAGCACGGCGAAGGCGATGAGGCCCATCGGGCCGTACTTCCACTGGACGAGTTGTTCGAACCCGATGGCAAGGGCGGCGATGGCGATGAGCGGCATGACGGTCCCTCCTTGGGGACGGGGAGGCGGACCCCCGCTGGGACCGTCCACCTGGTCGACTGATGCGACTCAGGCGGCCAACCCCCGGGAAGTTTGACCATGTTGCTCAAGTTGGCGACCAACTCACTCATACTTATCTCCGCGTTGGGTCGACTCATAACCACCTATCCGGCAACTGCCCAAAGATGGCGGGAAGTTGTAGTGTTTGGTCGTGGAACCGGAACACGCCGCCGTCAATGGGCGGAACAGGTCACCACGGCCACAGTGGTCACATCGCGAGGTGGCCGACGAGCTGCGCAGCCGGATCAGGTCCGGTCAGCTGCGGCCGGGACAGCGCATGCCCACGCAGGCCAAGCTGGCCGATGAGTTCGGTGTCGAGCGCGGGGCGGTCCGCCAGGCGCTGCGCATCCTGCAGTCCGAACGTCTGCTCGTCAATGTGTCCAAGGGGAGCCCGGCGACCGTCGCCGACACCGTGGAACGGGCTCTGACCGGCCCCGAAGCCTCGCCGCAGCCCACCACGGTGGCCCTCGGCGGGCGGATAACGGCAGCCTTCGCAGCCCCCCATGTGGAGATCGACGCCCTGTGTCTGACGTCGATATCACTGACCCTTGCCATGGGCGAGCCCCTCCGGCAAATTCATGCGGGGCGTATAAAACCGGCCAGGGTCGACGTCCGCCTGCTGCTCCCCAGCAGCGACATCGACCTCGCCTTCCCCGCTCTGGTCGACGCCTCGGTCGACGGCCGGCTCCAGCGCAACTGGCTGGCCAACCGCAATGCCCAGGGCCAGGTGCTGCGGCACAACCTGCTCGCCCTGCGTGCCACGCACGGCATCGACGTCAACGTCTCCTTCCGTGCGCTGCCTTTCACCCCGCCCGTGAAGTTGTACCTGCTCAACGGGGTCGAGGCGCTCTTCGCGTACTACACCCTGACCAGGCGCGAGGAGGAGATCGACCACGAGTACCTGGAGATGTACGACGTCCAGGGCACCCAGTCCATGCTGTTCCCGTTCGCGCAGGGGGCCGGGCTGCGGGACACCACGTTCGTGGAGCAGTCCCACCTGTGGTTCAACGCACTGTGGGAGACCATCAGCACAGAGCTGCTGCTCTCAGGCTGAGGCCTCCCGGCCGGGCGGGACACGGCTCACAGGGCGGGGCCCGCGACCATCAGGGCGAGGACGACCGCCCCGATGGAGCTGCAGGTGGGGCTCTTCGCCTTGATTCCGATGCTGAGGAGCAGCAGGCCGACGATGCCTGCCGGGCCGTACTGCCATTCCACGAACTGGTTGAAGCCGACGACGAAGAGGGCGGAGAGGAGGGCGACGGCGGGCATGGTGGGTACTCCTGCTTCTACTGTGGCGTGGTGGTTCCTCTGGGGTGGGGCTCGGGTGGGACTCGGGGTGGGAGGTAAAGCTTCCGCCAACTTGGCCAAGTTGGTGACCAACTCTGATTAAGTTGTCCCCACTTGGCTAGGAGTCATAAACAACTTTCAAACAACTCCCTGTAGATGGATGGGAGTTGTAGCGTTTGGTCGTGACCCAGGAGAACGTTGCAGTGAACGGCAGCAGAAGGATCTCGCCCCAGGGGATCGCCGACGTCCTGAGGGAGCGGATACGCGTAGGAGACCTCAAGGCGGGGGACCGCCTGCCGACGCAGGCCGAGTTGGCGGAGGAGTTCGGCGTCGAGCGGAGCACCGTACGGCAGGCTCTCCGCGCCCTCCAGGACGACGGCCTGCTCAGCAATGTCAGCAAGGGCAGCCCACCGCGGATCGCCTCGACGACGCCGACACGCGACGAGCCGCAGACGACGATGGTCGGTCTGGCCCCCCGTCTGGCGGAGGCGTTCTCGGCGCCGCATGTCCGCGTCGACGCCGCCTGTCTGACCGCGGAGACGCTGATGCTGGCGCTCGGCGAACCCGTTCGCCAGATCCATGAGGGCCGCATCCGCCCGGAGTCGATCGACGTCCGCATCCTGCTCCCGTCCCGGGAGATCAACCTGGCGTTCCCGGTTCCCGTCGACGGCCGCCGTGACGACGACGGCGACGGCGACCCGGTCCACGAACGCTGGCTGGCCCAGCGCAACGCCCAGGTCCACGTCCTCCAGCACAACCTCCGCGCCCTGCGCTCCTCGCACGGCATCGACGTACGGGTGACCTTCAGGGCGCTGCCCTTCACCCCGCCCGTGAAGCTGTACCTGCTCAACGGTGTCGAGGCTTTAATCGCCTACTACATGGTCATGCGGCGCGAGGAGGAGGTGGCCAGTGGAACGCTGGACATGTACGACGCCGTGGGGTCCGAGTCCCTCCTCTTCTCCTTCGAGAAGCGGGCCGGCCAGCGGGACGCCGCGTTCGTGGAGCAATCCCAGAAGTGGTTCGACGCCCTCTGGGAAACCATCACCACGGACCTGACACTCTCCTAGTGACTTCTGATACGGCGCAGACCGAACTGGTGACAACCGAACGGGTGACAGCGGAGACCGAGAATCTGCGGGGAGTGATCGAACGCGCTCGCTTCGTGCTCTTCGACTTCGACGGACCGATCTGCCGGTTGTTCGCGGGGCACTCCGCGGAGGATGTGGCGAAGGACCTGGTGGAGTGGCTGGAGCGGCAGGGGCTGCGAGGGCTGCTGACGGAGGAGGAGCAGGTCCACCCGGACCCGATGGTCGTCCTGTACGCCGTCCACCGGCGCCACCCGGACAGCGATCTGGTGGCCGAACTGGAGGAGCGGCTCACCCAGCAGGAACTCAAGTCGGTGCCCTCCGCCTGGCCCACCCCGTACGCGGACCCGCTGATCCGGACCTGGAGTGCCGTCGGCGCGCGGCTGGCGATCGCGACGAACAACTCGGCCCGCACCGCGTTCAGCTATCTCGCGAGCCGTGATCTCACCGAATGCTTCGCCCTCAACGTCTACGGCCGCACCGAGAACCTGCACCACCTCAAGCCGGACCCGCACTGCCTCAACCGTGCCCTGAACGCCTTGGGTGCCGCCCCCGCCACCGCCCTCATGATCGGCGACGCCCCGTCGGACCTCCTCGCCGCCCGACAGGCCCAGGTCCCGTTCCTCGGCTACGCGCGTAACGCCTACAAGGAGAAGCTCCTCCGAGAAGCGGGGGCCGAGGACGTGGTGGGCTCACTGGAGCCGGTCTTGCGGGTGCTTCGGGGGCAGGCCTGAGGCCGTCGAGGTACGGTCGCGGTGTGGCGGCAGAACGCGGCGAGACGGGCGGCATTCAGTTCGAACGTGTCCTGGAGATGCTGCGCGGGGGTATCGCTGACGGCAGGTACGCGGTGGGCTCCCGGTTGCCCCCTCAACGTGAACTCGCCCAGGCGTTCGGGGTCTCGCGCGACACGGTGCAGCGGGTGATGCGGGAGCTGATCAGCGAAGGCTGGATCACGTCCCGTCAAGGCCGCGGGACGCGCGTGGTGAAGAGTCCGATACACCTGGGGCGCCGAAGACGGAGGCCCCCCGGGTGCGCGCGGGCCTGGGTGGCTTCGTCGCCCGCGCCTTCGCTCAACCCGTCGTACAACTGGATGTTTTCACCCTCACGTCCGAGTCCCTGGACGCCCATATCCGCTTGCAGGCCGAGCGCATCCGCCTCGGCGAGGTGCGGCCCGATCGCATCGCGCTGCGCATACTGCTGCCCTCGGAGACACTGGAGCTTCCGTATCCTCGCGCCAAGAAGTCGGTTGAAGGCGCGGAGCCGCAGGGACCCGGCCCATTGGATCGGCCGCATGAGCAGGTCCAGGAGCGGTTGCGCGCCATCACCCGGCGGCACACGATGTCGCTGCGTGCCGCCCTGCGTGATCTCCAGGGCGAAGGCCTGGTGGCGTCCGCGGAGGTGGAGATCCGGCACGTACCGCTGGTTCCGGCGTTCAAGCTGTATCTGCGTCCGCGGGCCGAGGCGTTGTTCGGGGCGTACGAAATAGTGGAGCGGGCCGTCGTGCTGGCCGACGGCACGGAGATCGACGCCATCGATGTGCTCGGCCTGGGCTCGACACTGACGCGCCACGTCAACGACGAGGGCGACCGGGACTCCCCCGGGTCTGTGTTCATGGCGAGCATGCAGGCCTGGTTCGACTCCTGCTGGAACCTGCTCGCCAAGCCCTGAGCCACTCGGAGTCGATCGAGCCTCCAACGGCACGATGTTTCCGAGAGGTACAACTCTTTTTCAAGTAGGCGCCGATTCCGGAGTCGGCCGAGCCGCGCGCGCGGGTTGGCACTAGTGTGTGCTGACCCTAGTTGTGGTGCATGAACATCAGGCATGTCGCACAGTTATTCAGGAGTGACCCGTGGGCGTTCCGCCGATGCCGGGCCCGCCTGGCCCGTCGGCTCTGGAAAGCGCGGCGGACACGGCGTACGAGGCCTTTGTGCGCTACGCCAGGGCGTTCGGCACGTTCGGCCGAGGGCACCACAACCGGAACTACATGGTGCGGCCGCTCACGGAGGAAGACTCCCGCCTGGTGGCATGCGAGGGCGGGGCGCCGGTGACGGTGCGGGAGCGGATTTCCTCGGCGCTGCCCGTGGTCATCAGGACCTGGCAGGACGAGGCGGAGATCCTCAACACGATCAGTGGAGTGCTGCCGCACGTGCCGCGGTGCCTGGTCAAGCACCGGGACCTGACCATCCTCAGCCATGTGGAAGGCGTGCCGCTGTCTCGCGTCTGCCCCGACGGCAGCCAGGTGGACCAGAGCCTGATCGCCGCACTCGTGGGCCTGCTCGCGGACATGACACAGGTGCGCAGGCGGCATCTTCCCCCGCTGCCGGCGTCCTGGCCCCGCTCCAGCCGGGACAGCAGAGGCTTTCTGCGGGCGTTGGCGTTCGCGGCGGAGGAGCAGATCCGGCAGCGCAACTGGGCCGACTTCGGAGGGCTGTTCGCGATGCTGGGCGTCCCCGAAGACGCGCTGGTGCGGTTCGCGGAACGGGTGCCGGCGCTCATCAGCCGTCCCTTCAGCCTGCTCCACACGGACCTGCACCGGGACAACGTGATCGTCTCCTACGGCGGTGATCCGCCCTTGATCTGCGTGGACTGGGAGCTGGCGACCTACGGTGATCCGCTGCACGACCTGGCCACGCACCTGGTGCGGATGAAGTACCCCGACCACCAGCGGTCCGAGGTGGTCGAGGCGTGGTGCGAGGTCATGGGCCGACGGCGCCCCATGGCCGTACATGGTCTCGACCGGGACCTGAAGCACTACCTGGCCTTCGAGCGCGCGCAATCCGTCTACCCGGATGTGATGCGGGCCGCCACCTCGCTCGGCGACTCCATCGACCAGCCGCAGCTGGACGCGGCGACACAGGCGGTACATCGGGCCCTGTCGGAGGCCGAGGAGCCGCTGCGGCTCATGAGCGTGCCGGACGAGGCCGGGATCGAACGCATTCTCTTCCGCTGGTACGAGTCCCACGGAGGGCGACGCAACCGGGACAGGTCGGCTTCGCGGATCGGCTGGGAACGCGATGACCGAGTACCGCCACATCCGGAGTTCTCCGCGTCCGCCGTCAGCCGGGCACTGTTCGAGGAGGGGGTGGCTTCCGCGGACCGGGTGTTCAAGGGAACGGCTCATCTCAATACGGCGGTACGTGTGCCGGGAGTCCCGTTTCCTGTCATGGTCCGTCGGAAAATCGGGGCGGCGAATGCCCGGGAAAGCCGGTTCCTCAGTGAGCACGCCGTCCTGAAAGCCATCGAGCGATCGATCGAGCGGTCAAACGTTTCCGTGCGCGCCCCGAGAGTGCTGGCCCTGGGGACCAGTGGCCTGAAGGAGCAGTTCACCATCCAGTCGTACGAAGGTCCGGCCGACGAGTTCCGCCCACCGGATCACCCCGCGGACGGCCTGCGGCCGCACGAGGCGGACGATCTCGTGGATCAGCTCCGAGCTCTGACCTTCGTCGACTGCGAACAGCTGGATCCCGGTCTGGACGGGTGGGATTTCTACGGGGGACTACGAGACGAACTGGTCCGGATGGTGAACCAACTCCCCGGGGCAACCAGGGACTTGGCCCGAGAACTGGGGCTCCCCAACGGCTACCGTCTCGGCGAGATCCTCGACCGCCACACCCTGGCCCCACGTCGGCCCGTGCTCCTGCACGGCGATCTCAATCCGTGGAACCTCGTACGCCGGGAGAACGGTGGCCTGGTCCTCATCGACTGGGAGATGGCGATCGTCGGTGACCCGCTGTACGACCTGGTCCGCCACATGCATCTCACCCCCACGCGCCCGGAGATCCGCGAGCGGCTGTTCTCCCGCTGGGATCGTCTGCTGCCGGAAGAGTGCACAAAGGGCTGGCGCGAGGACTGGCGTGTGTACCGATGGATGGAGGTCGTGCGCTCGGCCTATGTGGACCTCGACCGCCTCGTGACCGGCGACAGCCTGGATGCGCCCAACGTCCGCCGGGCGGTGGACACCTACGCGATGACTCTGGCCGGAGCCACAGCGGCGCTGGGACTTCCGGGCAAAATGACGGCGAACCCCTACCTTGCCCATGCGCTGCCGCGCGGCGACCATGGAGGTCGACGGGCAGTCGGAGTCTCCGCGGACGTCTGACTCCCCGCCGGACGCTTCGGCACGGGGGAGGGGACTGCGGATGTCCGGCGGTGGAGGCAGATCTGCCCATGGCGGCATGGGCGAACGCCTGCAGCGGTTCCAGGCTCGCTATGAGCCGGTGTTCATCCGGATACTGCTGTTGGTCATCTTCGTCACCCAAGTGGTCGCCCAGTTCGTCGCACCGCTCGGAGACTTCCTGCAGGACCAGGCGTTCCTCGGTGGCGCGTTACTCAGCCTGGTCGGTTATGTGCTGTACGACTCGGTGAAGGACCTGGCAGGGTCGCTTCGGTTGCCCACGCGCAGCCAGGTCAGGTCGCAGGAGCTGGGCACCTTCGTGGGTGAGGCGTTCCGTGCTCGAACAGTGGAGATCAGATTCCTCGGCTACACCGGTGAGACGCTCTACCACGAGCTGTATCGCCTCCTTGAGGGTCTCCGCGACGATCCCGGACCGACCAGGCATGTTTCCGTCCGGGTGCTGATCCCGGACTTCGGGCGGCCGATGACCGTTCCCTCCAGAGTGGGTCCGGACGGTACACCGCAGGACGACCCCGATACCCGCAGGCGTCTCGAAGCGCAGTGCCAGATGTACGACGAGAGGTTGTCGGCGATCGCGGAACGCCTCACCACCGTCGGGCGAGTGACGGCGGAGTGCGAGTACCGCCTCTACCCCGGTATACCGAGAGACAAGATCTGCATCTTCAACCGGGAACTGGTACTGCACGGTCTCTACGACGTGGTGGCCAGGACCGTGCCGCGCAGTTCGGAACCCGAGTACTACGACCCCAAGGGCTACCACACCGACCTCAACGTCTGGTCCCGGGAGGGAGACGACGACGCCAGAGCCGTCGTCGCCACGTGGAACAAGCATCTCGACGACCTGTGGAGTCTCTCGGCGGCGCCGAGTTGGCGGCCGGATCACCCGGCCTGAACAGGCCCCACGGACCGCCCCCTGTCACGCCTCCAGCATCACCTTCCCCACCAGTCTCCGCTCCTCCACCGCCGCATGCGCTTCCCCCGCCCGCTCCAGCGGAAACACCTCCCCGATCACGGGCCGCAGTCGCCCCGCCGCCGCCTCGGCGAAGGCGTCGGAGGTGAGGCGACGCAGGTCGGAGGGGGTGAACTGGACGTCCCCGATACCGAAGAGCGTCGCTGATGAGCTGAGGTTCCCTGGGCGGTCCTGAGTTTTCCTGGATGCGGGGAAGCGGTCCGTTGTGCTGGGCGGGGTGTGGAGGCCTGCCGGTGGACCGTGGGCCGTCGCCGTCGGGTGCGGTGCGGGTGCTCATCGTGTGCGGTACCTGCCGCCTGTGGCGCTGCTGGCTGCGGCGATTCGGAGGCTGGGGTATCCGCCCCGCCGGACGCTTTCCGCTCCGGTGTGGACCCGGGCGGGGCGGGGACCCCGCGTCGCTTTCCTGGGCACGGGGCGGATTCTCAAGGAGACCGGAATCGTGATTGCTGCTCCCACCGGCCTCGCAGTGACACGCACGCTACCGGGCGCACCATCACGCTCCTGCACCTCACAGACGCACCATCACTGGAAAGTGCCACAAAAGCCTGATCGCACCACATTAGACACCATCCCGTGATATCCAGTCGCACCAAGTGCACAGGCCATCAGGAGCACTGCGCACGACCCTGATCCTCCGACGGGCGGCTCCCTCCGGGTCGAGGGCGGCGAAGCCACCCGCCGGCGCGCCGTGCGCCGAGAAACGGCCCCCGTCGGCTGTCAGCGACAGGGCGGCGGCACCCACGCGATCGCCCACACCGTCCAGCACGACATCCGCGCCCTCGACGGCCCCGCCCGATGCGTAGGCTCGGAGCCATGGGTGAGAGTGAGATCGGGCTGCGTGAGCGCAAGAAGCAGCGGATGTACCAGGCTGTCTCCGACATCGCGATCGGCCTCTTCCTCGAGAAGGGGTTCGACGCCGTGTCCGTCGCGGAGGTGGCGGCCGCCGCCGAGATCTCCAAGCCGACCCTCTTCCGGTACTTCCCGGCCAAGGAGGATCTGGTCCTGTACCGGTTCGCCGATCACGAGACGGAGGCCGCGCGCGTCGCCACCGGCCGCGCGGAAGGGCAGTCGGTGATCGAGGCCCTCCGCGAGCACTTCCTGGACGGCCTGCGCCGGTGCGACCCCGTCACCGGACTCAACGACCACCCCGCAGTCCTCGCCTTCCACCGGCTGCTCTACGGGACCCCCTCGCTCGTGGCGCGCGCTTACGGGTACCTCGAGCGCTCGGAGGCGGCGCTCGCCGAGGCCCTCGGCGGCGACCTCGACGCCAGGATCGCCGCCGGACAGATCACCGCCGTACGGCGCGTCCTCGCCGAGGAGAACTGGCGCCGGATCGCGGCGGGGGAGCGGGCGACGGAGGTCGGACGGGATGCCGTGGTCGCGGCCGAGCGGGCGTTCGCTCAGCTCGGGGCCGGGCTTCCGCGGTTCGCGTGAGCATCGAGCCGGAAGTTGTTCAGTGGCCGCTCATCTGAGAGCCGTCCAGAAGTTACTTGGTAAGTAAATTAACTCGGTCACATTATTCCGGTATTCTTGACGGAATGACGTCACCGGACCCTGCCCTCACCCGCTCCCTCGCCCAGGAACGCGCGTACCACGACACCTGCCGTGCCGCCCTGGCCGCCATGGTCGAGGGCGCCGAGGAACAGGTCGTCACCGGCGAGGACGTCTCCGCCTCCGGTGCCGACGCCGAAGTGCTCGGCCGCCGGCTGCGCAGCAAGGCCAAGGAGATGCGCGAACTCCCCGAAGGCCCGCTGTTCTTCGGGAAGCTCGACTTCGAGCGCGCGGAGCGTGCGGCCGGCGACCACGCCGGCCAGAGCTACCGCATCGGACGCCTGCGCATCACCGAGCACCCCGCCGCCCCGCCCCTGGTCGTCGACTGGCGAGCCCCCGTCTCGCGCGCCTTCTACCAGGCGAGCGCCCGCGACCCCCAGGGCGTCGCCGTCCGCCGCCGCTTCGGTTGGGCGCCCGGCAGTCGAGGCGACTCCGCCGACCTCACGGCGCTCGAGGACGAGCACATCGGCACCGCCCAAGCGTCGGAAAGCCGCATTCTCGCGGGCGAGATCGAACGCCCTCGCGTCGGACCCATGCGCGACATCGCGGCCACCATCCAGCCCGAGCAGGACGATCTCGTACGAGGAGACCTCGCCACCTCCGTCTGCGTGCAGGGAGCCCCCGGCACCGGCAAGACGGCCGTCGGCCTGCACCGGGCCGCGTACCTCCTCTACACCTATCCGCAGCGCATCCGTCGCGGCGGACTGCTGATCCTCGGCCCCAACCGCACCTTCCTCTCCTACATCGCGGAGGTGCTGCCCGCCCTGGGCGAGACCGGCGTACGGCAGTCGGCGATCGGGGACGAGATCGCCCGCCACCTCGTCAAGGCCTCGGCCGAGGACGACGAGCGCGCCGCCGTCGTCAAGCACGACGTGCGGATGTCGGAGGTGCTGCGCCGGGCCCTGTACGGGAGGGTCGGCGGCGAGGCCGACTCCCTCGCCGTACCGGACGGTTCGTACCGCTGGCGCGTCCCGGCCGACGAACTCCGGCGCATCGTGGACGGCGTACGCGCCGAAGAGCCTCCGTACGCCGTCGGGCGTGAGCGCGTGCGGACGCGGGCCGTGCGGTACGTGCGGGAGCAGGCCGAATGGCGCGCCGGGCCCCGCAGCAACGCCTGGGCGCAGAAGATCTCCCGGGCCCGGCCGGTCAGCGCGTACGTCGACGCGGTCTGGCCCCGGGTACGACCCGAGGAGGTCGTCGCCGAACTCCTCGCCGACGCCGAGGCGCTGGCCGCCGCCGCGGACGGGGTACTGGACGCCGAGGAGCAGAAGGCGATCCTGTGGGCGAAGCCGCCGCGCTCGTACAAGTCGGCGCGGTGGTCGGCCGCCGACCTCGTCCTCCTCGACGAGGTCGCCGGACTGATCGAACACCCGGAAGGGTACGACCACTTGGTCGTCGACGAGGCGCAGGACCTGTCACCGATGGAGTGCCGGGCGATCGCGCGCCGGGCGTCCTTCGGGTCGCTGACGGTACTTGGGGACCTCGCGCAGGGCACCACACCGTGGGCGGCCCGGGACTGGAGCGAACTGCTCGGACACCTGGGGAAGCCGGACGCGGCCGTCGTGCCGCTGACGACCGGGTTCCGGGTGCCGGGAGCCGTCGTCGAGCTCGCCAACCGGCTGCTGGCGCGGCTCGACGTGTGCGTCCCGCCGCCGCGATCCCTGCGCGGGGAAGGCGAGTTGCGGGTCGAGGAGGTGCCCGACGTACTGCCCGCCACCGTCGACGCGGTGCGCCGCGCGCTCGCCCACGAGGGGTCCATCGGCGTGATCGCGGCCGACGCGGAGGTCGTACGGCTGCGGGAGACGCTCCATGCCGCGGGGATCGAGACCGCGGAGCCCGACGA
The DNA here is from genome assembly GCF_040652275.1 of Streptomyces sp. NPDC048275. Lineage (NCBI taxonomy): Bacteria > Bacillati > Actinomycetota > Actinomycetes > Kitasatosporales > Streptomycetaceae > Streptomyces > Streptomyces sp. NPDC048275. The sequence continues at coordinate 115,727 of NZ_JBEZLR010000005.1, read as the reverse complement.
ACTGGGCGCGCGGGTCACGGTGCTGCCCGCCACCCTCGCCAAGGGGCTCGAGTACGACCATGTCGTGGCCGTCGAGCCGGCAGCGGTCGCGGAGGCGGAGGCGCGCGGGCTGCACCGGTTGTACGTGGTGCTGACAAGGGCGGTGTCGCGGCTGGATGTGGTGCATGCGCGCCCGCTGCCCTGGTGAGCATTGGTCTGCTGGTCTGCTGGTCTGCTGGTCTGCTGGTTTGCCGGGGGTTGCCCGTCCCGGAAGGAACCGCCGGTCGGGCCGTCGTCCGGGAGGTCGCCGCCCGGACGACGCTCGCGGCGCCCTCCGCGACCGGAGGGCCCCTGGCGTGGGCGATCGGGCCAGGGCAGGCGTACGGGGGCGGTCCGATCAGTCGGCTCGCCGCTCGGCCCAGCGGGCGGTCGTGGTCGCCGCCGCGTCCAGGGCGGGAATCAACTGCGCTTCCTCATACGTCAGATGGGCTTCGAGCTCGTCCGTGAGGCGTACCACCTCCGGGAGCACGCGGGCCGGGTCCGCGTGCTCCTCGCCCACGACCCGGCGCAGCTCTTCGACCAGTACGGCGATCCGCTGGTGCTCGTCGCGCAGCCGGTCCAGGGCCGGGGCGAGTTCGGGGTCGCGGTCGGCGAGGAGGCGGAAGATGCCCATCTCCTCCCCGGTGTGGTGGTTGTGAGGACGCGGTACGCACGGTGGCGTCCACCAGAGCCCGTAGTTCGTCGCCGAGTGCGGCGATCGCCGCCCGCTGGTGGTCCAGTTGTTCTCCTGTCGGTCGTGCGGAGTCGGGGCTCGTCGCCGGAGTTCGGGTCAAGGGTGCGCTCATTGCGTTTCTCGGTCGGGGCGTGACGCGGTCAGGCGTCGGCGCGTACGAAGACGGGTTTGAGGTGCTTCTCGGGCAGTGCGTCGGGGAGTTGCTCCCAGTCCAGGACATGGGAGACGATGCGGGCCGGGTCGACCTTGCCGGAGCGGGCGAGGTCGAGGGCGTCGGGGATGTGGGCGCGGACGTTGTCGCGGGCGATGCGCAGCGTGACACCGGTGAGGTACATGTCGAGCAGGGGCAGTTCGCCGGGACGGAAGTGATTGCCGGCGGACTCGCAGATGCCTTCCGGAGCAAGGGATTTGACGGCGAGGGCGAGCTGGTCGACGCGGCCGGTGGCCTCGACCGCGATGTCGAAGCCGTGCCGGACCGGTTCGAACGTCTCGGCCGTGCGGGCGCCGTAGCTCTCGGCGAGCTTGCGGTGTTCGGGGTCCGGGTCGACGTACAGGACGTCACAGGCGCCGAGCGCGCGGGCGATGTCGCACACGTACAGGCCGATACTGCCGCGGGCGACGACCAGGACGCGGGCCCCGGGCCGGTTCTTCAGATGCGGGGCGATCAGCCGCCAGGACAGGGACCAGTTGTCGCTCGCCGAGGCCATGGCGACCGGGTCGAGGTCGGCGGGCAGGGGGACGAGCATGGCATCCGCCCAGGGGACGCGCACCAGGTCGGAGAAGAGGCCGCCCCAACTGCCGCCGATCGGGGCGCCGTACATAGCCATGTGCGGCACGGACGCGCAGTGCGCGGTCAGTCCGGCCCGGCAGTTGTCGCAGGCGCCGCAGCTGATCGACCAGGGGACGACGACCAGGTCACCGGGGGCCACTGTGGTGACGGAGTCTCCGGTCTCGACAACCCGGGCCACGCACTCATGGCCGAGTGCGAAGGGCGGGTCGATGAAACCGTGTCCGGCCAGGATCGCGGTGTCGACGTCGCAGGAGGTCGCGGCGACCGGAGCGACGATTGCCTGCCGATCGGACTCGATACGGGGGTCGGGTGCCTCGCGCCACACGACGGTGTTCCGGGCGACGTAGACCAGTTCACGCATCGGTCCGCTGCTCCTTCGCCAGGGCCACGAGGTCGGCGTAGCGGATGACCGAACCGCCCGCGCCCCAGGTGCCGTCGGGCTGCTCATGGACCAGCACCCACACACGCAGCGCGTCGGCTCCGGACAGCCCGGCGGCTTCGAGCACGACCTTGGTGGCGTCCTCGACCAGTCCTGCCTTGCGCCGCTCGGACAGCGCGCCCTGTGGAACCGTCACCTCCACGAGGAAGCGGGGCGCGTCGTCCTCGGCGGTGGTCTGCGCTCCCTCGGGCAGCTCCACGAGGTAACTCCACGCCTGGGCGCGGAAGAACGCGGTGTCGGGCGCTCCCTCCCAGCGCAGCAGGACGGCGGCCAGATCGCGCTGGACGGTCTTGCGGCCCTCCTCGGTCAGAGAGCCGGGTGGGACGGTGAGTCGGATCATCGGCATGACGAAATCTCCCCTCGTTCCGTGCACAAGATCTATGACAGTCGTTATAAGCGGAGCTCACGCTAGACTATGACGAGCGTTATAGCCAGCGTTGTGGGTCAGAGAGGGGCACGATCGTGGCCAAGTCCAGCGCGCCGTCGCGCGAGCGCATCGTGGCCGGTGCGGCCGACTTGATCAGCAGGCGTGGCCTGAACGCCTCGAGCATCCGGGAGCTGGCCAAACACGCCAAGGCGCCGCTCGGCTCGACGTATCACTACTTCCCCGAGGGTAAGCAGCAACTGGCCACCGAGGCGGTGCAGTACGCGGGTGCATCAGTCGCCCGCATCCTGCGCGGAACACTCGACGCGGGCCCGGTCGCCGGACTGCGCGCCTTCCTCGACGCATGGCGCGCCATCGTCGTCCAGAGTGACTTCCGCGCCGGCTGCCCCGTACTGGCCGTCGCCGTCGAAGAGCCCCCTGCCGGCGAGACGCCGCCGATCCTCACCGCGGCGGCCGCGGCGTTCGAGGAATGGGAAGGGCTGCTCGCTGATGCTCTGCTCCGGCACGGCGCCGAGCCCGACCGGGCCCCGGCGCTCGCAACCCTCGTCGTGGCGTCCGTCGAGGGTGCGATCGCCATGTGCCGGGCCAGGCGCAGCATGCAACCCCTCGATCGAGTCGCCCAGCAGCTCGAGGAGTTGATCGAGGGCGCGCTCGACCGTCCGGCCTGACGGCGGCAGCCTCGGCTCAGGCCCGGATGGCCGCGCGGATCGCCGCCGCCTTCTCGTCGGTGAACACGCCGCTGTCGAGGAGGGAGAGGATGGAAAGGACGCCACCGCTGGAGCCCCAGCTGCCTTCGTCGATGACCCGGAAGGTGACCCACCAGGTCGGCGACGGCTCCGGCAGTCCGCAGGCGTCGGTCAGCGCTACCAGGACGCGTTCGACGACCTCGGCCCGGACCTCCCTGCGCCAGTCCCCGTCCATCACCGTCACATCGATCACTATGACGTCGACCTCGCGGCCGACGTCCGCCAGCAGCCGACCGCCGATGGCCAACATGTCCGGCTCGCGCTCCGCGAAGTGCACCTGGAACCCGACTCGGGCAGCCGGCGCGAACTGGCCGACTTCGGGCACGAGCACCGCGTCCGTCAGTGTCTCGGCCAGCATGCGGCGCTGTTCCACACTCAGACGCCCCTTCGGGGATGACAGTCACGACTACCTCCTATGACGATCGTTATATCGTGATCCTGCATGGGGTTTATAACGAGCGTCATAAACGCGTCAGGCGTGCGGCAGGGGGGCGCCTCGTCGCCGTCGGTGTGCAGGGTGCCGCCGGGGGTGAGCGTCGCGCCGCCGAGCCGGTCCGCAGTGGCGGTCGGCGGGGCCCCCGCCGACCCGCCAGCTGAAGTGCGCCGGAGCACGTTACTTCTCGTGCATCGCGCCTTCTGGCCTGCGAGTTCCCTCCGGCGTTGCACGACGCCTGTCGGGAGATTCGCACGGTACTTGTCGTCAGCCCTCTCCTGGAGGTGGCGCCCAGCGCCTGGAACAGTGCGTTTACGCAGGTCAGGGTCCGCACGACAGTTGTCCTGCAAACACGACAGCTACCGTGCTCGGGCCCATAGGGGCGCGCGCACGGCGCGGCGCACTTTTGCAAGCGGGTGCTTGCAATTGTTAGCAGGGATGCGGCAAGGTGGAGGCATGGCATCGCTCAACGTCGGCAATCTCGGTGAGTATCTGCGTGAGCAGCGGCGCAACGCGCAGCTGTCGTTGCGCCAGCTCGCCGATGCCGCCGGGGTGTCCAATCCGTATCTGAGCCAGATCGAGCGCGGGCTGCGCAAGCCGAGCGCGGAGGTGTTGCAGCAGGTCGCCAAGGCGCTGCGGATCTCCGCCGAGACGCTGTATGTGCGGGCCGGCATCCTCGACGCCGAGCGGGACCGGGACGAGGTGGAGACGCGCGCCGTCCTCCTCGCCGATCCCACGCTGAACGAGCGGCAGAAGCAGGTGCTGCTCCAGATCTACGAGTCCTTCCGCAAGGAGAACGGGTTCGAGATCACCCAGGACATGGCGCACGACTCGGCGCAGGACATGGCACAGGGCATATCGGATACCCGGCACCCGCAGGACACCGTGGTCCTCGGCCCCCGCACGGCCGACGGCAGCGATGCCGATCCGCAGCAGACCGCCGGTTGACGAGCAACAACAGCATGAGACGAGCAATAACAGCACTACCTGCACCACTTGCACCGCCTGCACCATCAGTACCGCCGGCAACACCCACAGACCGACCGGTCTCGCCGCGGACCACCAAAACCCTCAGTTGAAAGCGACTCCGGGAGGACCCTCGCCATGGCCATCACCGACGACATCCGCAAGGCCGCCACGGACCCGACCCCGCTGTACTTCCTGGCCGGCACCGCCGACCTGGCCGTCCAGCAGGCCAAGAAGGTCCCCGGCCTGGTGGAGCAGATCCGCGCCGAGGCCCCGGCGCGCATCGAGACCGTACGCAGCATCGACCCGAACGCCGTCCAGGAGAAGGCCTCCGCCCGCGCCAAGGAGGCGCAGGAGACCATCCAGACCAAGGTGACGGAGTTCATCAGCACCCTCGACACCGATCTGAAGAAGCTCGGTGAGTCCGCTCAGGACATCGCCCTGCGCAGTGTCGGCGTCGCCGCCGAGTACGCCGTGAAGGCCCGGGAGACCTACGAGAAGGTCGCCGAGCACGGCGAGCAGACCGTGAAGACCTGGCGCGGCGAGGCCGCCGAGGAAATCGAGGAACTGGCGGTGGCCGTCGAGCCGAAGGCGGAGCCCGTCGCGGTCAAGGGCGAGGAGAAGCCGGCCGCGGCCGCCGAGCCCACCCCGGCCAAGAAGCCCGTGGCGAAGAAGGCCGCCCCGGTCCGCAAGCCGGTCGCCAAGAAGTCGACGCCGCCCGCGAACTGACGCGCATCTAGAAGACTGCTCAGGACCGGACAGGTCCTAGGTGGAGGAGAACGGGCCGGGCACTCTCAGAGTTCCCGGCCCGTTCTCCGGGTACGGTGGCCGTAGAGACGATTCGACCCGGGCGGTGGGCACAGTGCTGTTGACGGCATTCAGCGGCTTCATGTCGGTGATCTTCCTTGCCATGCTGGTGCTCGCCGTGGTGGCACTGGTGATGGCCGCGGTGGCTCGCGACGACGCGTATCGCGCGGCCGACAAGCAGAACAAGATGTTCTGGCTGATCATCCTGGGCGTCACGGTCGCCGTGAACCTGCTGGTCCCGATGATCTTCCTGCAGATCGCCGGCCTGGTCGCCACGATCGTCTTCTTCGTGGACGTCCGCCCCGCGCTCCGTCAGGTCTCCGGCGGCGGCCGTGGCCGCGGCGGAAGCAGCAGCGACGGCCCTTACGGGCCCTACAACGGCGGCCGCTGACCCAGCGACCGCCGACCGTCCCGTCCCGGTCTCCCAGGCGTACGGCGGTTACGGCGCCCGGTCCAGCAGCAGTACCGCCACGTCGTCCGTCAGTTCCCCACCGTTGAGCTCGCGCACCTCGTTCACCGCGGCGCGCAGCAGCTGCTCGCCTTCCATGCCCTGAGAGAGCTGACGGCGGATCATGTCCACCATGCCGTCCTGGCCGAGCCGCTGGTTGCCCTCGCCGACGCGGCCCTCGATCAGGCCGTCCGTGTAGAGCATCAGACTCCACTCGCCGCCCAGCTCCACCTGCTGGCGTGGCCAGCGGGCGCCGGACAGCAGGCCGAGCGCCGGGCCACCGTTCTCGTACGGCAGTAGCTCGGCGGGGCGGCCGGGGCGCGCTATCAGCGGCGACGGGTGACCGGCCAGGCAGAGCCCGGCGCGACGGCCGTCCGGCGCGATGTCCACCGTGCACAGCGTCGCGAAGATCTCGTCGTTCTCACGCTCGTGCTCCAGGACCTGCTGGAGGGTCGAGAGCAGATCGTCGCCGCACAGCCCCGCGAACGTCAGCGCGCGCCACGCGATACGCAGCTCCACGCCGAGCGCCGCCTCGTCGGGCCCGTGCCCGCAGACGTCGCCGATCATGGCGTGCACCGTGCCGTCGGCCGTACGGACCGTGTCGTAGAAGTCGCCGCCGAGCAGGGCCCGGGAGCGCCCGGGGCGGTAGCGCGCGGCGAACCGCAGCGTCGATCCCTCCAGGAGAGGGGTCGGCAGCAGGCCGCGCTCCAGGCGGGCGTTCTCCTGGGCGCGCAGCCTCGACTCGGTGAGCCGTCGCTCGGCCCTGTCGGAACGTTTCCGTTCCACCGCGTACCGGATCGCGCGGCTCAGCAGCCGGCCGTCCAGCTCGTCGCGGAACAGATAGTCCTGGGCACCGACGCGCACCGCCTCCGCGCCGCGCTCGGAGTCACCGGACGCGGTGAGCGCGAGGACGGCGTGCCGGGGGGCGAGCCGCAGCACGTGCTTGAGCGTGGCCAGCTCGTCGTCGCTCTCGGCGGCTCGGCCCGGGGTCGGCAGCGCGAGGTCGAGCAGGATGCAGTGGACGTCGTCGGTGAGCAGCCGCCCGGCCTCGGTGAGGTTGCGGGCGGTACGGATGCGGATCGGCTTACCGGCCGCGTCGAGCATTTCGGGCACGCTCAGCGAACCTGCCGGGTCGTCCTCGATGACCAGCAGGGTCAGGTTGGTGGAGCTGTGGTCGGCCGGGGCCGCGGCGACGGGCGCCGATCCTGCTCCGGCTGGGGCTCCGGATGGGCCGACGGGTGAGAACGCGGCTGGACCCTGACCACTCTCCACGGCCGGGATCTCTCTCTGCCGCGGTACGGGTATGGGCATCGTCTGGGTTCCTTCCCTCCCCCCGAGGGCGTGGTGGGGCCGAAGGTCCTCGACCCACCGACGGGGACCATAGCGGTAGCGGACGCCGCTGCGGAATGGCGTGCGGCACGGCGTCCGGCAATCGGCCACCGTCATATGCCGCATCCTGTACCGCACTTGGACAGGATGCGGGTTTGCCGGGAATGACGAACGTCACGTCCCCGAGGTTGACGGGTGCCGGCAGCCGTGGGGTAGGTCACGTGCCGTGCGTCACGTACGGAGGCGGCGATATGTCCCCAATTGCCGGTCGGGCTCGGCCTCGATCGCCGGGCGGGCCCGACCTCAGTTGTCAGGTGGGCCCGACCTCCTCGGCCGGGCCCGGACTCCACGCCTCACGCCTCACGCGTCCGGCCGCACGACTCCCAGGATCGGCATCGACCCCGCCCCCGCGATCGTCACCGTCCGCCCGGGCCGCGGCGCGTGCACGATCGCGCCGTCGCCCAGGTACATCGCGACATGGCTGGCGTCGTCGAAGTAGATGATCAGGTCGCCGGGGCGCATGTCCTTGATGTCGACCCGGGTGAGCTGCTTCCACTGCTCCTGCGAGGTGCGCGGAATGCCTTGGCCGGCGGTGACCCAGGCCTGTGAGGTCAGCCCCGAGCAGTCGTACGACTTCGGGCCCTCGGCGCCCCACTCGTACGGCTTGCCGATCTGGTCGGTCGCGTACTTCACGGCCTCCTTGCCCGGCCCGGACGCCTTGCCGTTGATCTCCGAGAGGACGCCGGAGCTCAGCCAGGCCGTCTGCGCCTTGTACGCGGCCTCCTCCTGCAGCTTCGCCAGCCGCTCCCTCTCCGCCTTCTCCAGCTGGGACTCCAGCTTCTCGGCGGCGGAGATCTGCTTCGTGATCTCCTTCTGGGCCTCGGCTTTGGCCTCGCGGTTGGCCTCCAGCTTCTTCCACTGCGTGGAGGCGTCCTTCGCGTACTGCTCCAAGTCCTGCTGCGTGCGCGTCATCTCGGCGAGCAGGCCCTTGGTCGCGTGCTCGCCCTGGCGTACCCGGTCCGCGCCGGCCAGGTACTCGTGAGGGTTGTCGCTCAGCCACAGCTGCACCTCTGGCGGCAACCCGCCGCCCCGGTACTGTGACCGAGCCGCGGCACCCGCGAGGTCCTTCAGCTTGTCCAGCTCCGCCTGCCCCTTGACGATCTCGCGGGCCAGGTCGACGATCTCGGCGGACTGCTGCGTGGCTTTCTCCTCCGCCGCGTTGTACGCGTCCGTGGCGACCGCCGCGTCGTGATAGAGGGCGTCCAGCTTCTTGCGGACCACCTCAAGGTCCTTGCTGCTCTTGGTGGTTGTCGGGGTGGGCGTCGGTGTGCCGGCGCCTGTGGGTGTCGGTGTCGGGCTCGCGTACGCCACGCCCGGTGCTGCCAGCACCGCGCAGGCACAGGCCAGGACGATGGCCGCCGTGGTCAGGCTCCGCTTGCCGGATCCCATTGCTCCGCCCCCAAACTGATTTACCGTCAGTAACTTACGGACGCCTCGGGATCGTGCCACGCCGTCGCGCAATGCGACAGAGGCGGGCAAGAACTCCCTTCCCCCGGGCTCCCTTCCACAAGACGATCTCCCTGCCAGTGTGACGAACCAGTCACGGAGTTCGTTCCCTCGCAGGTCACTGGCGCGCGGTGGTCACCGACCGTCAGTGGGCCACGCCCGCGCATCGCGCCCGCGCATCTCACCCGTACTTCACGTACTTCACGCCGGCGCGTTACGCCCGGGGTCCACCTGCTTCACGCTTCCGGATCACGTCCACGCACGCCGCAGGACTGCTGGACCCGGCCGAGAGTCACACCCGCGGTGCCAACGCCTGCCAGCGCACCGTGACTTCGCCCTGTCGCCAGCGCGTCAGCCCGTCGGTTATCGGCCAGTCGGCCGTCAGGTCGCGGACCGTGCGTATCCAGCGCTGCCGCGCGCCGTACGAGGCGTAGGGCGCGGCGGCTGCCCAGGCGCGGTCGAAGTCGCGCAGGAACGCGTGCACGGGCTCGCCCGGGATGTTGCGGTGGATCAGGGCCTTCGGCAGGCGCTCGGCAAGATCCGACGGGCGGTCCAGGGAGCCCAGGCGGGTGGCGAAGGTGACCGTGCGCGGGCCCTCGGGGCCGAGGGCGACCCAGACGTGCCGACGGCCGATCTCGTCGCAGGTGCCCTCGACGAGCAGCCCGCCCCGGGATCCGGGCCCCGCCGGGGCGAGGCGTGCGCACAGGCGCTCCCAGACGGCGGCGACCTGCTCCTCGTCGTACTGCCGCAGCACGTTCGCCGCCCGGATGAGGGAGGGTCTGCCCTGCACCGGAACCTCGAAGCCGCCGTGCCGGAAGACGAGGCCCTCGCGCTCATAGGGCCGCGCTGCCGCGACCCGGGCCGGCTCGATCTCCACTCCCACCACGCGCGTGCGGGCAGCGGTGGTGCGCAGGCGGGTCAGCAGCTCGACCGCTGTCCACGGAGCCGCCCCGTATCCGAGGTCGACCGCCACCGGGTCGGCGGTCCTGCGCAGTTCGGCGCCGTGGGCGGCCGCGATCCAGCGGTCCATGCGGCGCAGGCGGTTGGGGTTCGTGGTCCCGCGCGTCACCGTTCCCACGGGGCGGGACGCTGCGCGGGTTGTCATGCGTACGAGAGTAGGCGGATACGAGGAAGGGCGAGCGGACCTGTGGACAACCCTCCCGCCCGCGGCCACACCTGTGGACAACCCACGCGCGTGCCCCGGACACCCCTGTGGATAAACCAGCAGCCCCTACGCGGCCCTCCATCGAACGGTTGAGCGACAAAGGGTAATCATTCGGCAAAGAGGAAATGGAGCTGCTCAGTCCGACGTTCCTCCTCTCGGAGGGTGCGGCGCATCCTCCGACCGGCATGCCCGCAGCAAGGAGGAACGCCACGTGAGCCAGTACGTCAGCAGGCTCGGGCGTCGCTCCCCGGCGGCGTCCGCGAGGCTCAGGCTGCACCGCAGGCCCCGTCGCGTCGCGATGCTCTCCGTGCACACCTCGCCGCTGCACCAGCCCGGCACGGGCGACGCCGGCGGCATGAACGTCTACATCGTGGAGCTCGCCCAGCGGCTCGCCGCGATCAACATCGAGGTCGAGATCTTCACGCGCGCGACCACGGCCGCCCTCCCGCCGACGGTCGAACTCGCCCCCGGCGTCCTCGTCCGCCACGTCGACGCCGGCCCCTACGAGGGCCTCGCGAAGGAGGACCTCCCGGCCCAGCTGTGCGCGTTCACCCACGGTGTCATGCAGGCCTGGGCCGGTCACCGCCCCGGCTACTACGACCTGGTGCACTCCCACTACTGGCTCTCCGGCCACGTCGGCTGGCTCGCCGCCGAGCGCTGGGGCGCGCCCCTGGTGCACGCCATGCACACCATGGCCAAGGTCAAGAACGCCGCGCTCGCCGAGGGCGACACCCCCGAGCCGGCCGCCCGCGTCATCGGCGAGACCCAGATCGTGCGCGCCGCCGACCGTCTCATCGCCAACACCGCCGAAGAGGCAGACGAACTCGTCCGCCACTACGAGGCCGACCGTGACAAGGTCGCCGTCGTCCACCCGGGCGTCAACCTCGACCGCTTCCGCCCGGCCGACGGCCGCGCCGCCGCCCGCGCCCGCCTGGGACTCCCGCAGGATGCCCTGATCCCACTCTTCGCGGGCCGCATTCAACCCCTGAAGGCCCCCGACGTCCTGCTGCGCGCGGTCGCCGTCCTGCTGGACGAGCGCCCCGAGCTGCGCGGCGACATCGTCGTCCCCGTGGTGGGCGGCCCCAGTGGCAGCGGTCTCGCCAAGCCCGAAGGACTGCAGAAGCTCGCCGCGCGGCTCGGCATCGCCGACGTCGTGCGCTTTCGGCCGCCCGTCGGGCAGGACCAGCTCGCGGACTGGTTCCGGGCCGCGTCGGTGCTGGTCATGCCCTCGTACAGCGAGTCCTTCGGACTGGTCGCGGTCGAGGCGCAGGCGGCCGGTACGCCGGTACTGGCGGCCGAGGTCGGTGGGCTTCCCGTCGCCGTGCGCGACCAGGAGACCGGCTTCCTGGTCCCCGGCCACGATCCCGTGGACTACGCGCGCGTGCTGCGCGATTTCGCCGACGACCGTACGCTCTCCGCCCGGATGGGGGACGCCGCCGCCCGGCACGCGCAGCGCTTCGGCTGGGACACCGCGGCCGCGGCCACGGCGGACGTCTACACCGCGGCCGTGCAGGAACACCGACGCCGGGTCCGCGCACATCACGGCTGAGAGCTGCGTGCATCGAGGCTGAGGGCCGCGCACATCACGGCTGAGGCCCGTCGCGTACGCTCCCCCCATGTCTGACGCAGCGTCGATCATCGAGCGGGTCCTCACCGAGGCCGAGCTGGAGTGGGAGAGCCCCAGGGAGGGCTCGTACGTCGTGAAGCTGCCCGGCACCCGCAAGCTCTCGACCACCGTCTCGCTGATCGTCGGCAAGCACTCCCTGTCACTGAACGCCTTTGTGATCCGTCACCCCGACGAGAACCAGGAGGGCGTCCACCGCTGGCTCCTGGAGCGCAATCTCAAGCTCTATGGAGTGAGCTACGCGGTCGACTCCCTCGGGGATGTCTATCTGGTCGGCAAACTGCCGCTCGCCGCGGTCACGCCGGACGAGGTGGACCGGCTGCTCGGCTCGGTCCTGGAGGCCGCCGACGGCTCCTTCAACACTCTCCTTGAGCTCGGTTTCGCCTCCGCGATCCGCAAGGAGTACGCCTGGCGGGTGTCCCGAGGCGAGTCGACCCGCAATCTGGACGCCTTCACCCATCTGACGCAGCGCCCCGCCGACTGATCGCGCCGGGCTCGAGGCTCAGCGCGAGCTGACGCGATAGCGCCCGGGGGCGACCCCCACCAGCCGCTTGAAGTGGCGCGTCAGATGGGACTGGTCGTAGAAGCCGGTGGTGGCGGCCACCTCGCCGGCTGGCTGTCCGTCGAGCAGCAGACGGCGGGCTCGGTCGACGCGGCGGGACATCAGGTACTGGTGCGGGGCGATCCCGAAGGTGCCGCTGAACGCCCGTACGAGATGGGCGGGATGGGCGTGCACGAGTCGTGCGGCCTCGTCCAGGGCGATGCCTTCCACGAGCCGTGCGTCGAGGAGTTCGCGCAGCCGGTGGGCGAGCGGCTGTGGTCGTGGGCGCCGCGACGGCTCCTCGATCAGCCGGGGGCGCAGATGGCCGCGCAGCCGCTCGCCGATCAGCGTCAGCCTGCTCTCCGCCTCCAGCTCGTCCCCGGGACGGGTGAGGGCCGTGTGGAGCTGCTCTACGCGGCGGCGCAGCGCGGGGTCGACCAGATCAGGTCCGTCCACCGCGGGCCCGATGAGGTCCTCGGTGAGATGCGTGCCGTCGAGGTAGAGGACGCGTTTGCGAAAGCCGTGCTCGGTGACCGGTGAACCGTTGTGCGGGACGTGCGGCGGCAGCAGCGAGACCGTGCCGTGCGGGGTCCCGTGCTCGTGCCGGTCGAGGTCGTACCGCACGGCGCCGTCGTCGACGATCAGAAGCGTCCACGCCTCGTGTACGTGCATCGGGTACGCGTACTGCGTGTAGTGGGCGTGGAACACCTCCACGACGCCCGGAATCCGCGGGCGCCATGCGGAGATCTCCCGCCGGGCCACCATGCAAACAACGTACAAGACGACGCCGTACGACGGTCGGCAGTCTCGAGGCATGAACAGCGAGCGCCTCTCGGACACCGAGCCCATCCGTTTCGACACCAAGATCGCCGTCCTGCTGAGGGAGGACCTGGAACCCTGGCAGCGACTTAATGTGACCGCTTTTCTGGTCAGCGGGCTCGGGACGGCCGTTCCCGAGGTGATCGGTGAGCCGTACGCCGACGCGGACGACATCCCGTATCTGCCGATGTTCCGCCAGCCGGTCCTCGTCCTCGAGGGCTCGAAGGAGACCCTGAACGCCGCCCACGAGCGGGCGCTCGCCCGCGCGCTGCCGCGGGCGGTCTTCACGTCGGACCTGTTCACCACCGGGAACGACCGGGACAACCGGGCGGCTGTGCGAGCGGTGCGGACGGCGGAGCTGGATCTGGTGGGGCTCGCGGTGTACGGGCCGAAGAACGGGGTGGACAAGGTGTTCAAGGGGGCGCGGATGCACCCCTGAGTCCCCCGAGTCCCTTCGGAACCCAGGGGCGCATCCGCGCCCGGGAACGGAACCGCGTCACCTCACGCCACGACGGTGAACAGACCGCTCTGGGAGCCGAGTTTGGTCAGGGAGGTCTTGCCGGGGATGCCGTTGGCGTCGGCGCCGGTGTAGCCGAGGTGGCGCTGCCACTTGGCGTAGCCGGCGATGGTCTTGGAGCCGAAGGAGCCGTCGCCCGCATAGGTTTTGGCGAGGTAGCCCAGTTTGACCAGGGCGGCTTCGGTGAGGTTCGTCCCCGTCATGTAGCTGACGTGGCCCTGCTTGGCGCCGGGGTCGGTCTTCGCGGCGCCGATGAGGCGGGACAGGTCGACCTTGGGCTTGGAGGCCGAGCCGCCGGGCTTGGTGGGCTTCGTGGGCTTACCGGGTTTCGTCGGCTTGGACGGAGCGGGCTTGTCGGGGTCGTCCGCGAGCTGCTTCTTCACGTCGGCCCGGAAGTCGTCCATGTCGAAGCTGGGGTCGATCTTGCCCGGCTGGACCTCCTTGTGCCCGGCGACGGACTTCTCGGACCAGCCGTGGGCCCGGCATATCGCGGCGGCCCACAGCACGGCCTTCCGGTACTGCGCGTCCGGGTAGGGGTCCTTGCCGTTGCCCAGGTTCTCGATCTCCAGGCCGTACAGGCGGTCGTTGCCGTCGGCGTTGGCCTGGTTGTCCGTCGGGAGCGAGGTCTCGTCGCGCAGTGCGTTGAGGACGTCGAGGTCGACGGACCCGGCGTGGTTGGCGCGGCCATGGCCGATCAGCCACAGCCCGTCGGTCTTGCCCAGCCAGGCGTGGCAGAGCGGCCCGGGAAGGTCCGACCTGCCCTTGTAGCAGAGCTCCTTGTCGCCGTGCCCGGCGGTGTGGTGGATCAGGACGCCGATCACGGGCCCGAAGGTCTTGCCGGTCGCCGCGTCGCGGTTGTGGGTCGACCAGCCGACGTGCTCGTGAACGGACAGGCCCTCGGCCTTCAACGCGGAGAGCATCTCAGCGGCGGTCAGAGGTGTGGCCATGGCTGTGTTCCTTTCGGATCAGCGCGGTGAGTTCGGTGAATGACGTAAGTGATGTGCTGTGTACGGGGGTTGAGTCGCGGGTGTGTGGAAATCGCGGCTGTGCCGCGTATCGCTCAGCATCGCGGAACTCATGCGTCACGCGGGGCGATTCCGCCCCATTGGCCCATCGCGCCGAGCGTGGCGTCCCCCTCGCGCCGGGCGCCGGGGCCGTGCGGGATGTTCAACGTCCCGAATGCGTCCTTGAGTTGGAGCGGCGTTGGAGCGGCTTCGTGCAGTATGGGTGCCTATGGAGAGAAACAACCCCATGCGCAGTGTTGAAGATGAGGATGTGTGCCGTGTCTGCGGCTACACGGACGGCATTCTGTTCTTCGAGGACACTTGGCCGACCCATATCATCTGCGACTGCTGTGGCTGGGAGTCGGGCACCCAGGCACTCGGCCTCGAAGGAACACGTGAGTACCGTGGTTACTGGACCGGGCAGGGTGCTGAATGGTTCTCCCGTGGGGCGCGCCCGAAGGACTGGGATCTCCTCAAGCAATTGCGAAACATTCCTCCGGACTGGCGCTGACCGGGACGGTCGGCGGCGGTGAGCCCTGGGCGGCGTTGGCGCAGCCGTCAGCGAATCGTCGTTGCAGACAAGGCCGGTAGGGAGCGAGTTCGCGGGCCGAGGCGATCAGCACGTCAAGATCGGTGGTCGGGTAGCGGCGGACGGTCTTGCCGGTCCGGTCCGGTCCGAACCGGCCGGCGATGGTGTTGATCGTCCACGGCGCCTCCCGTGATCGCTGGATCTCCGCGTGCCGTTCGGTCACCCAACAGGTCTCACGCCGCGCCGCCCCGCGGACTTCGCCGCCGCCGTGCCCGCCTCCCTCGAGGGCCCCTCCGCCGGAAGCCGCCGCATCAGCACCCCGTACCCCAGCCCCGCCACCGTGCCCACCACCGCGCACAGCCCCCACAGCCACTCGGCACCGAACCGGTCGATGACGACGCCGGACATCAGGGGTGCGACGAGGGCGGCGAGGGACCAGGACAGGGTGTACATGCCCTGGTAGCGACCGCGGCCGTGCAGTGGGGAGAGGCGGACGACGAGCCCCGTCTGCGTGGGCGCGTTGACGATCTCCGCCAGGGTCCACACGCACACGGTGAGCGCGAAGACGCCGACCGAGCCGGCGAAGGCGGTGAGCCCGAAGCCGTACCCGGCGAGAAGCGACGAGACGATGAGCAGCCGCCTGGGATCCCGGTGTTCGATGAAACGGGTGACCGGGATCTGGAGCACGACGATCAGTACGCCGTTGACGGCGACCGCCATGCCGTAGTCGGCCGGGGTGAAGCCCGCCTCGCCCATGGCGACCGGAAGTCCGACGGCCCCCTGCTGGAAGACGAGGGCGACGAGGAAGGACAGCCCGACGACGCTCATGAAGCGCCCGTCGCGCAGGACGGTGCCGAGGCCGATCTCGGGTTCCGCGTCCTTGGTGACCTGCGTGGGCCGGGACTCCGGCAGCTTGGCGAAGACGACGAGCGCGCAGACGAGGGTCATGCCGGCCTCGATGAGGAAGCCCGCGAGATAGCTGGACTCGGCGATGAAACCGGCGGCCATGGAGGAGACGGCGAAGCCGAGGTTGATGGCCCAGTAGTTGAGGGAGAACGCGCGGACGCGGTCCTCGGGCCGGACGATGTCGGCCATCATCGCCTGCACGGCGGGCCGGGACGCGTTGCTCGTCATCCCCACCAGGAAGGCCACGGCGGCGATCGCGACCGGGTGGTGCACAAAGCCGAGCAGCGCGACGGAGACGGCCGTCGACGACTGCGCGATGAGCAGCGTGGGCCGCCGCCCGAGCCGGTCGGCCATCACCCCCGCGCCGAGCGAGGAGGCCACGCCGCCGAGCCCGTGCAAGGACACCACGAGACCTGCGTACGAGGCGGAGTACCCGCGGTCGAGCGTCAGATACAAAGCCATGAAAGTCGCGACAAAAGCCCCAAGTCGGTTGACGAGGGTGCTGGTCCACAGCCACCAGAACTCGCGGGGGAGCCCCGAGACGGTCTCTCGGGCGGCGCGTCTCATGACGGCCAGTGGCATGGCGGTCCCCCAGGTCGGACGGAATGCGTAAGCAGCTCGGGCGGTGATCGCAACTTACGATTGATCGGTCCTGGTGGGCCACTCGATTAACAGATGCCGTCAACCGGCGTCCGGGTCGGCGGACGGCCGGTGTCCGTCTGTCGACCAGGCGCGCGGCGTGTCAGCCGCGTCGATTACGCTCAAAGGCATGGCCGACGCACCGTACAAGCTGATCCTCCTCCGCCACGGCGAGAGCGAATGGAACGCGAAGAACCTGTTCACCGGTTGGGTGGACGTCAACCTCAACGAGAAGGGCGAGAAGGAGGCAGTCCGCGGCGGTGAGCTGCTCAAGGACGCCGGCCTGCTGCCCGACGTGGTCCACACCTCGCTCCAGAAGCGCGCGATCCGCACCGCCCAGCTCGCGTTGGAGTCCGCGGACCGCCACTGGATCCCGGTCCACCGCTCCTGGCGCCTGAACGAGCGGCACTACGGTGCCCTCCAGGGCAAGGACAAGGCCCAGACGCTCGCCGAGTTCGGCGAGGAGCAGTTCATGCTCTGGCGCCGCTCGTACGACACGCCGCCCCCGCCGCTCGAGGACGGCACGGAGTTCTCCCAGTCCGACGACCCGCGCTACGCGTCGATCCCGCCGGAGCTCCGCCCCCGCACGGAGTGCCTGAAGGACGTCGTCGTCCGCATGCTTCCGTACTGGTACGACGGCATCGTTCCCGACCTCCTCGCCGGCCGTACGGTCCTGGTGGCGGCCCACGGAAACTCGCTCCGCGCCCTCGTCAAGCACCTCGACGGCATCTCCGACGCCGACATCGCGGGCCTGAACATCCCGACGGGCATCCCCCTCGCCTACGAGCTGGATGCCGACTTCAAGCCGATCAACCCGGGCGGCACCTACCTCGACCCGGACGCGGCCGCGGCCGCGATCGAGGCGGTCAAGAACCAGGGCAAGAAGAAGTAAGGTTTGTGATCATGCCTCCCACCTGCGCATACGGTGCGGATGGGAGGCATTTTCATGATCCGGAACCTCTCTGGAACCTCAGCCCTCGTGATCTTGTGGCCTGAGTGCCCTGCCGAGAGCCTTCCGGGCCCGGTCCCGACTGCTCGGCATGAGGTGCGCGTACACCTTGAGCGTCAGCCCCGGGTCGGAGTGACCGAGGTACTCCGCGAGTGCCTTGATGCTCTCTCCCGCATCCAGGAGCACGGACGCGTAGAAGTGCCGCAGGGCGTGCATGCCGTGCTCGCGGGCGGCGGCGTGCTCGCGGCTCTTGGCCTTGGGGATGACGCCCGCCTTCGCCAGTGCGGGCTTCCAGTGGTCTTCGTTCAGCGACGTACGCCAGACGTGCCCGCCGTTGGGGCCCGAGAAGATGAGCCGCCGGGTCACCGGCTGGCCGTTCGCTCGCATCCACGGGAGCTTGATCTCCACAGGCGGGAACCGCTTGATGTGCTCCTGTAGCGCCTCCGCCACGGGGTCGGGCAGAGGCACGTCACGGAGCTTTCCGCCCTTCGGCGGCGCGAATACGGCCTTGCTCAGGCTCAGCTTGAGTTGCTGCACCACGTGCACGGTGCCGCTGTCGAAGTCGATGTCATCGACGGACAGGCCGAGGATTTCGCCTTGGCGGAGTCCACACCCGGCGCCCACGTCCACCATGGGCCGGAAGCGCTCGACCATGGCGGCGCGCATGGCGAAGACGCGCTCGGGCTCCCAGGGGACGACACGGCGCGCACCGATGGCCGGCGGGGTCACCGTGCGCGAGTTGCAGGGGTTCCGGCGTAGGCATCCGTCCTCTACGGCGGCCGAGAGCACGGCGCGGACGTTGGAGAAGATGACGCGCGCGTACGCGCCAGACATGCCGGACGCTTCGAGCTGCGTCACGACCTCCCGGATGTGGCTCGGCTGGAACGATCCGAGCTGACGCGACCCGATGCGGGGGAAGGCGTGCAGCTTGAGCTGAGACTCCATCGACGCGCGTGTGTTGGGATCGCCGCTCTGGCTCGCGAGCCACTTCTCAGCGAACTCCTGGAACGTCGTACGAGACGCGTTCGGGTCGATGAAGTCGCCGCGCGCAACGTCCGCTTGCATGGTGCTCAGCCACTGCTCGGCGAGGCGCTTCTGTCCGTCGGGGAAGGACTTGTTCTTTCGCTTGCCGTCGGGCGTGACGTAGCGGGCTTGGTAGCGCATCCCCGTGCCGTGCCGGTCGGTCTTGACGCGGACGGTCTTGCCGTCAGCGTCGGTGGTGGTCTTGATCCAGCGGTCGAAGATGTGGCCTGCCATGTGGTGGCGGTCCCTTCTGGGCATGGGAAGGGAGGGCCACGGGGTGGCCCTCCCTGGGGTGTTGAGCGGTGCGGCGTGTGTGCGGTTCAGGCGGCGGCCTGGTCGGCGGTCTTGCGTTGGGTGACGTAGGCGCGCACGTCGGCGGGGTCGTAGCGGACGTATTTGCCGATGCGGAAGCCGGGTGGGCCAGTGCGCTTCCGGCGCCACTGGTAGACGGTTTCGAGGGGTACTTCGAACATCTCGGCGATGTCGTCGGGGGTGAGGTAGCGGTCAGGTAGTCCGGCGCGGAGCGTGGCGCGCGGGTCTGACTGTTCGGGTGGGGCGGTCATGGGGCGCCTCCGTGCGCGGACTTTCCGGGGTGGGGGCCTGTTTCGGGGCCTGCGTCTGTCCGAGGTGCGGATTTCTGCGTCACCCGCGCCATCAGCGTCATTGGGGGTTCTGACCTGCGGTTTTGGGTGACACGGCGGATCGGCCCTGCGTCACCCGGTGCGTCATCGGCTGGGTCACCGGGTGACGCAGGTGACGCAGGATGACGCAGCGTTGCCCGTCTGCGTCACCGCTGTCGACGCAGGTCAGCGGCCGTTTTCCGGCTCAGGTGACGCAGGTGACGCAGCGTCTTCCTACTTAGGACAAAGAAGGGGCTGCCGGTAGTACTTGGGTGCGCCTTACAGAGCGAAGAAGGAGCCGCTGCGCGGCACGACTTTGGGGCGGCGTTCCGCCGAACTGCAAGAGGAGCACGTGCTCCTCTTGCAGTTCGCTTGAACGTGCAGGGCGCGGGTCAGAACGCCCGCGCCTGCTCGTGCGGGGCCGGGGGGAGCGTGCGGGTCATTTCGAGGTAGCGGCCCGCCTTGGTGCGGCCCGCGTCAACGAGCACACCCCGAGCCGCCAGGGTGGGCTGGAGGCGCTTGAGCCGGTCCGAGAGAACCTTGCCGGTCGTCGGCCACCCCTTGGGCAGGGGACGGCAATCCTCGCCGCTGTAGAGGCGGCTGAGGCAGGCCAGCCACTCGGTGGACGTCATCCGCTGCGCGCTGCCCGGCTCGATGGTGTCGGCATGTAGGAGGACGGTCTGCGCGAGGAGGTCACCCTCGATCACGTCGTCGTTCAGGTCGTCCAGACTCGCCCGGTACGCGGGAAGCGCCCCGAGCCCGGTTGCCGCGTCGAACTGCGCGCACAGGTGGGCGAAGTCCGCCATCCGCAGGTCGGTGGGCGTTTCCGCCTCCACGGCGCGGACCTTGACCGTCAGGTCCAGGAGCGAGCCGAGGACCACGGGCAGCACTTCCGCGTAGTCGGCCCACAGTTCGGCCTCGGTCCGCCGGACCTTGGGCCGCTCCAACCGCAGGGGCAGGAGCCGGTCCGCAAGGTCGGGACGGATAACGCCCACGTCGATGCCGGTGAGGAGCAGGGGGCGGCGGTAGCCGACGCGGAACACGTCCCCGTCGGTGAACAGGGCACGCTTGACGCTCTCGGCGCCGGTCACGATGCAGCACATCGCGTCCGACAGGTCCGGCGTCACGTGCGAGAGGTTGTCCAGTGCAGTGACCCATCCCGCCGCCACGGCCGCGATCAGGCTTTCCTCATCCTTCGGCGCCCGGCGCAGGTCACCGCTCATCCCCTCGAGGATCCGGGTGAGCATCCGTCCCCCGGTGGACTTGCCCGCGCCCTGCGGGCCCGTGAGGAACGGTGCAGGCACGGGCACGGACGGGCCGAGGCAGCCGATCAGCCACACGATGGCCAGGCACTCGGTTTCCGCGTTGGCGAAGTTGCACAGCCGCATCAGCAGGTCGATGCCCTTACCGCCGGTGTCCTTGGCCGGCAGGGGAAGTTCTCCCGTGAGCTGTGTGCGTCGCCAGCAGACTTCGCGTGGGTCGGGGGTGAGGATGTCCCAGCCGGTGGGGTGGATGCGGACGGACTTCCCGTCGTCGCGTCCCAGGTCCAGCCATGTGGCTCCGTCGAACCCCGGAGCCACGCGGATATGGACCGGTTGGACCTTCTCAGTCAGCGCGAGAGCTTCGATCAGGTCCAACGCCTCTTTGATCGCGGACCCGTTGAACGCGCCGCGTCCGTCCTTGAACAGGCCGACCATGAGTTCCTGGCGGTGGCTGCCGGTGGTGCCCTGGGAGCGGATCGGGCGGGCGACGGGGTGGCCGTTCTTCTGCGCGTACACGGTTCCGTCGGCGGTGCGGAAGTAGCGAAAGTGAGACTGCGCGTAGTCCGCGATGACTTCGCGGGCGGGAGTCTTGTCGTCCTCAGCCATGGTTCAGTCCCAACGTGGTCAGGGCGTTGGTCCACGCCTCGGTGCAGTGCCGGGGCGATTCGCCCTTGGCCTGCGCTGCGGTGAACAGCCGTGCGGTGTGCGTCTCGGTGAGGCAGCCGCACCGGCCGTGCGTGGACAGCACCGCCAGGAACGTCCGGTACACGGTCGCGTGCACCGCGCTGCGGGCGTGCGTGATTCGCTGCTCCGCCATCGCAATCCCACGGTCCAGATAAGTCAGCGTGCGGTGCGGACACGCCCCGCCCCCGACCGACGCGGGCACCGTGACGGTCGCCGGCCGGGCCAGGGCGGGCTCCTTCACGATCAGCGCGCGGACGACGTCCGGCAGGACCGTGATGGCGCCGGTGCCGGGACCGAGCCACCGGGCGTACTGCATGGACGACTTGATGTCCACGCCGGACCGTACGGCGTTGGCCGATTGCATGGTGCCCCGGTAGATCCAGTGCTCACCCCGGGTGGTCGGCACGATCCGGGTGGCGGGCAGGCTCGCCCGGGCCCACGCGATGGCTTCCGCGTTGTCGAGGTCAACGACGGTGAGGCCGGCGCCGCCGGGGTGGTAGGCCACGCCCGCCGCTTCCCGCCACGCCCGAACCCAGGTGGGCGAGTTGATGACGCTCGGGTCGGTGGTGGCGGCGGCCCATCCGTGGCACGGCGCCGGGCACTCGCACGGGCCGGGGGTCTTCATGTTCGGTCGGCCACCGCACGCGTTCTTGGCGCAGGCCGGGCAGTTCCCGAACGGCACCTTCCCCGCTCGTAACGGGAGCGGAGGCACCCCGGAGGCTGCCAGCCAAAGAGCGGTAGCCAGGAGGTCTCGCCGAATGTCGGTCGGTTGGGTCATGCTGGGGGTCTCCAGTTCGGTGTAAGCGTGCTGGATTTGCGGCGGCCCCGGTTCTTGGCGGAAGGGGGCCGCCGTTGTCGTTCGTCGGGGGTGGTCAGGCCGCTTGCTGGCCGGGCAGGAGTCGGCCGTCGGCGGTCCGGTGAACGGCTCCGTCGGCGGTCAGTGCCCTGATCTCGCGGGAGACCGTGCCCTTGTTCAGGCCGGTCCGGTCGGCCACGTCCTTGGCCGTGCGGGCACCGGCCTGCACTGCGGCCAGCACCTTGTCCCGGTTGCTCAGCGCACCGGACGGTGCGGCCGTCTCCTTGACCAGGTGCAGCGGTCGCGGCGACTGCCCGCCGGTCGACTGGTCCGGGGTCCAGATCGATTTGGGCAGCTTGCGGACGCCCGCGTCGTCCAGGGTCCAGGTGCGGAGCATGCGCGGGCCGTAGCCCTTGAGGTAGCCGTGGCCCCGGTACTCGCGGCCCTCGGGGATCTGGTGCGGGGCGTAGTGCGCGCAGTCGTCCAGGGCGACCTGCGCCTGTGTCGTGCCAGCCACCCGCAGCGAGAATCGCGTCAGGAGGTTCGGTGCGATGAGCTTGTGCACGCCCGGTGCCCCGCCATCGGTGAGCGGGTACTGCGTCGCCCACCACAGAACGACACCGCGCGAGCGACCGAGCGAGGACAGCTCGATCAGCCGTTGCAGCCGATCCTTGTCCTTGCTGATGAGGGCAAGGATCACCTGCCCCTCATCCACGACGACGGTGAGCTGACGTCCGTCCCACACGCTGATTCCGCGCTGCTTCATGTCGACCTTGCGGCGGGTCATCTCAGCGTGCGCGTCGTCCACGCCGTTGGTGATCTCGTCGCGTTCCACGGCGACGCGGCACGCGTGCTCCCAGACGGTGGCCTCTTCGCCCTTGCCGTCGATCAGCATCAGGTCCCCGCGCAGGTGCGCGGTCGCCATGAGCGGGCGGAACGACCAGGACTTGCCGGTGCCGGACGCGCCGGACACCAACAGCCGCTCATCGAACGGGATCAGGACCTCATCGCCGGTCTCGGTGTCCAGACCGAGGCTCATCGCCATCGGATCGGCCGGGATGCGGTCCGGAGTCCACAGCGAGGAAACGCCCGCGGCTGCCGACCGAGTCGCCAGACTCAGCACGGCCCAGCCGCCGCGCGAGGCCGAGGTGATCCGTATGCGCAGTGCGGTGCGGGCACCGAGCAGCGCACGGACCGAGTCCGCCTTGTCCGCAAGCGTCTTGACCGTCCAGGTACCGTCCAGCCGGATCTCACACCGGATGCCGCCCGGCTCCATGGCCGGGGGCGTGGTCACGGTGCCGGACAGGCCACGGTCTGGGGCGTGCTCCACCCAATAGGACGGGTCGAGGCGTTCCATGAGCTGACGCTCTTCCACCGTGACGGACTCATCGATGGGCACCCGCAGTTTGCGGCGACCGAGCGCGAGACCAGCCACGTTCGCGCCGATCAGCGCGGCCGACGTGGCGGCCGGCCACAGCGTGAGGTTCGAGGCGGACATGACGACGGACGTGATGACCGTGGGCACGGCGTGCAGCGAGTGCGCCTGAATCGCCCGAGCCTTGAGCGTGCTCGGGTAGTTCACGCGCGCTGCCTTGAGCTTGGCGCGGGTGTCCCGCTCGTGCCGCGCGGCTGCCTTGCTCGCCACCCGCGCCGCCCGGCGGCCGGCGGCGAACGGGTTGTTCGACGCGGCGCGCGCGGTGAGTTGCTGCGACTTGGCGGTGGCGTGCGTGGAACGCGCGGCGTTGTGCTCCTTCTGCGCGGCCATGAGCGCCTTCAAGTGCTCGGGGGTGCGCAGCTTGTTCCGACGGTCCGCCTCAAGATCCCAACGGACCGCGAACGGCACGCACACCGGAGCGAGTGAATCCAACGCGCTGTTGGTGGTGTTGGCGGTGGTCGACCATGCTTGCTTCCAGTCCACGAAAGAGTCCTCCAAGACCGTGGATGAGGGCCGGTGCGCCGTCGCGTGGCGTCACCGGCCCGCCCGAGTTGCAGCGGTCGGTGCTGTCGGTTGCGTCAACAGCACCGGTTGAACCGCTGCAACCACATCTGACCTGCGAAGTTGCAGAGTTGAGCGGTGGGGAGGGTGGGGGCCCCACGCGCACGCGCGCGTAGAGCGTCGGAAAATGGGGCCGTGCAACCCCCTCGCGGGGCCCTCAACGGCCGTTCACGGCCCGGGGGGTCTTGCCCCACACGCGAGGGGGTCCGGGCGCCCTGCGAGCCGCCTACGGCTTCCGACCCTCTTCGGCCCGGTCAGTCCTTGGAGCGGGCGAGGCGGAGGGTGATGCCGCCTACGCCGACCGGTCCGGCCACGCTGCCGATGGCGACGGCGGTGTGGACGGCGAAGTCGAGCAGCGCGAGGAACGCGGCCACGAGACCGAACACCCCCACCACGCCCGCGCCCGCGACGACGATGGGATACAGGTAGTGGTGCAGCGGGCGCCCGTCCTGGTCGGTGGTGTGCACGACGATGACGACCGGCTGCCCCGTGGCTTCGGCGCGGCGGTAGGCGTCGGCGGGTATGTGCGGGGCGATGATCCCCGGCGGGTCACGATGTGCCATCAGGGCTCTCCCTCAAGTCAGTTGGAGTCGGCGCAGGGCACACACGCACCGAGCGAGGCGGGAATGACGTATCCGGCATCGCGCCGGCAAGTGGGGCAGGTACGCCGCGCGGCGTTGGCTTTGGCCAGGGCCGCCCACTTCGCCGGCGTCATCGGCCGGACGGGCTTGGCCTTGTCGATCTCGTACAGGAAGGCGACCAGCGGGCCCCTACGGCGCCGGGGCCGCTCGATCTGCGCGGCGACGTCCTGCCCGCCGGGCCGCAAGTTGCGGGCCCGCAGTTGACGGACCGTCGCCATCCCGTCCGGGGCAAGGTGCCAGGGATAGACAGGCACCGTGGCCATCAGACGGCAGCCTCAGCGGGCTCGCTCTCCTCCGCGCTCTCGCGCAGACGGTTGGCGACCCACCCGACGGACCAGCCGGTCTCTTCCGCGAGCTGTCGTACCGACTTCTCGCCCTCACCGAACGAGCGGAGGTAGGAGCGTGCGTCACTCTCGCGCATCTTCTTGTCCGGGGCCGGGCCGCTGTTCACGGCGGTGTTCACGGCGCCGTTCACGGTGTTCACGCTGTCCCGCTCAACAGCCTCGCGGGAGGCAATGGAGACGACGTTGCGGGCCTGCTGTTCGAGCCGTGAACGGTCGGCCTGTTCACGCTGTTCACGCCGCAATGCGTCCGCACGCTGCTGCTCCTCGCGCCGGACACGCTCCTCGTATTCGCGCTGCTCACGCCGTGTCTCGGTCTCCCGATCCAGGCGTTCACGCTCCATACGGGCGGTGTGCTCGCGCTCGGCTGCCCGCTCGGAAGCCTCCCGATCCGCCCGTTCGCGTTCGAGCTTTTCGGCGTGATCGCGGGCCTGCTGTTCACGGTGTTCACGGGCCTGCTGCTCGCGTTCACGGTCGGCCCGCTGCTGCTGTTCACGCTCCTTGGTCGCAGCGGCCCGTGAACGCTCGATCCTGTCCACGGCCCGGTTGATCGCGCGCCGATAGGCCAGGCCCGCCTCAGCGGTGACGATCAGCAGGAGCGGCGCCACGGAATGAACGGCGACACCGACCGCGTCCCCGTCCAGCGCGCTGTCCCCGATGTTCAGGAGCAGCGTCATCAGACCGGTCATCCACCGCAGTACGGCCGGCCACGCCCCGGACGTTCCCCCGAGCCGGGCCACGGTCGCGTCGAGGCGGACCACGATGACCACCGCCGTGTCGACTACCAGGGGCAGGATGGGAGCTGTCTTCTCCCAGCCGTCCGGCGTGACCCGTACGACCAGGGGCGTGACGGTGAGGACGGAGAACAGCACCGCACCGGCGGTGATGGCCCACGTCCCGTAGGAGAGCGTCTTCTCCGCAGAGCGGATCTGCTCCGGAGACAGGGAATCAAGCATCCCCGCCCCCGTCCCCGGCGACCGCCCGCATGGTGTCGAGGGTGGGCCCGTAGGCGATGAGGCGAACCTCGGCACCGGCGTAGGGAGCGAACGCCTTGAGCACCCACGTGTCGCCGGCCTGCTCGCCGAACTCCACCTGATCCGGGCGGACGCCGAGAGCCACGCGCCAGACCTCGAACTCTCCCAGCCCGTTGTGCAGGGAGAGTTCCAGACGCTCGGGGAAGATCGGTGTCAGACCCACCGTCGGGGCGGGCAGGTTGCCGCATTCGGCGGCCAGGGCGCCCAGGGCCCGCATCGGGACGGACAGCCCGGCCAGCGTCGACAGGCCGCTCATGCGCCGATGCCCTTGGTCGTGGCGGACCGGCGGGTCAGCTCGACCCGCGCGGCCAGCGCCCGGCGACGGGCCCTGCGCAGCCGGCGCGCGTCCAGCTCGGACGGCACCCGGTCCATGGTGATGATGTAGGCGTCGATCAGCTCGATGTCCGCGAGGATGACCGGCATCTCGGTCTCGATCGCGTCCAGCTCCGCGTCCGTCGGCTCCATCCAGGGCTCGAACGCGGTAACAGCGTCCTGAACAGTAACGATGTGCTTCATTGGGTCGTGTTCCTCTCGCAGGTGAACGGCCCGAACCGCGCCCTCGGTGTTCCAGCACCGGGGGCGCTCGCCGTGGAAGGGAATGCTGCGCATCACACGCGGCACGGCCACTGAACAGCGGCCGGAGTGCCCCGGACCGGACTCGAACCGGTCAGGTTGCCTACGGGGCCCCGCGATCTTTGCCCTTGTCTCACCGCACGTGTGGGTCACTTGTCCGCCCTGTAGGGACGGCATGGGAGAAGGTGCTTGCTGCTCGTGCGGCAGGGCCTACGGCTTGTCGCTGTTGCCTGCTCTTCTGACGGCCGCTCTTCCCGTGTGCAGGTTGCGGTGCGTCCTCTGTTGAGTTTTCAACCAAGTGCGCTGTCTTTGTACTCACCCCTGCGGGCTTTCCTCCGTGCGCTGTCAGCACAGGCAGGCACACTTGAAGGTGTTGCACCACCTGTTCAGCTTGTTGGTACAAGCTGATGCAGTGATGCTGCACCCACGGACAGTGAGTCGTCAAGGGGGTTGGCCTACATGTACCAACAAGTTGCGCGAGTGCGTCATGATGAGGGCATGAACAAGCAGCCGAAGTACCGGCAAGTCGCCGATGCCCTGCGTCGCGAGATCGACAACGGCACGTTCCCGCCGGGCTCGCGGCTGCCCTCCGAGAACGACCTACAGCAGCGGTTCGACGCGTCGCGGAACACCGTCCGCAACGGGCTGAGCCTGCTGGTCAGCGAGGGACTGCTGACGTCCAGCCAGGGACTCGGCTACGAGGTCAAGTCTCACGAGGTGTTCGAACTCAATGCGTCCCGGTTCGAGAATCTGAACTTCCCGCAGAACGGGGACTCGTACAACACCGACGTCACCAATGCGGGTCGACGGCCGCACCAGACGTTCCGAGTCGAGATGCTGCCGGCGCGGGAGGAGATCGCCCAGCGCCTGAACATCACGACAGGTACGAAGGCGGTATTGCGGTTTTGTCATCGCTATGTGGACGACGTCCCTTGGTCGACACAGGCGACCTACTATCCATCGTGGCTGGTAGACGCGTCGCCGCGACTTGCCGAGCCAGGAGACATCGAAGAGGGAACCACGCGGTACCTAGCGGCTCAAGGCATCGAGCAGATCGGGTACTTCGACGAGATCGCCGCGCGCATGCCGACACCGGAGGAGGCGCGACTGTTGGAGATCGGTGCTGGAGTTCCGGTGCTGCTTTGGACGCGTACCGGCTACTCCGAGGACCGGCCGATCCGGTGCACCATCACCACGTTCCGGGGTGACCTCAACCGGATGAACTACGAGATCGGCGACCTGACCGCCCGAAGCGAGAACGAGCCTCAGTGAGAATCATCCCCGCCCGCCCAGACGACGTCTCCAAGCTGCTGGCCTTCCGTGAGGAGGCCGCAGCTTGGCTTTCCCGTCTCGGCACCGACCAGTGGCGACGCCCCTATCCTGCTGACAAGCTGCTGGAGACCATCGAGGCAGGGACTGTCTTCATGGCTGTGGACGGCGATGCGACGGTCGCGACCATCACTCTGACTCCTGATGCAGAGGCAGGGCTCTGGACAGACCAGGAGCTCTCGGAGCCTTCTCTGTTCATCAACAAGCTCACTGTGGCGCGCACGCATGCCGGGGCGAACGTCGGGGGGCGCCTGCTCGATTGGGCGGGGGATCGGGCTTATCGGGCCGGAGCCAAGTGGCTCCGTCTGGACGCGTGGACGTCAAACGAGGGGCTTCAGGCGTACTACCTTCGGCAGGGCTTCCAGCACGTTCGGACAGTTCTTGAGGGAGTGGCCGTCAACGGCGGGCCTCGGGTATCTGGCTGGCTCGCTCAGCGTCCAACGCGTCCTGCAGAGCACGGTTTCACGGACGAAACTCGCATGCCGGGGGAGGCTGCTCCTCTTCGTGAGTGAGGGCCCGGGGCGACGCTGCCGGGCCTCCCTGGAACCTGTGTGGAACCTCCGAGGTCAACCACCAATGACCGACAACGACGAACAACGACCCCCCAGCCGCAGGTCAGTTGAGGTGAGCACCCCGCTGACCAGCCCCAAAAACCGGGCGGTCGAAACCCAGGGCAAGAAGAAGTAGCCTTCGTGATCATGCCTCCGGCCTGCGCGTACGGCGCAGACCGGGGGCGTTTTCATGCAGTGGGCCCTCTGCGGGCAGCGCCGATCCACCCCATCGTGTCGGCCGTTCTCAGGTGCTGTTGCGGCCGATGCTCGCACCG
Source organism: Streptomyces sp. NPDC048275 (assembly GCF_040652275.1). Lineage (NCBI taxonomy): Bacteria > Bacillati > Actinomycetota > Actinomycetes > Kitasatosporales > Streptomycetaceae > Streptomyces > Streptomyces sp. NPDC048275. The sequence continues at coordinate 87,348 of NZ_JBEZLR010000005.1, read as the reverse complement.
CCGTCGACGCGCAGGATCTGGCCGGTGATGAAACCCGCCTTCTCGGAGAGCAGGAAGGCGATGGCGGCTGCGAGCTCGTCCGGGCGCCCGAACCTTCCCATGGGAACAGTCGCCAGATAGCGGGCGGCTCCGGCCGACCCGGGCGGGTTGGTCTCCCGGAACAACTCGGTCTCGGTGGGGCCCGGGGCGACGGCGTTGACGGTGATTCCGTGTGCGGCAAGCTCTCCGGCCCAGCCTCGGGTCAAGAACTCCATGGCGGCCTTGGCCGCACCGTAGGACGTTCGATCGGGCAACCCCAGGGTGACCAGGCTGGTGACGTTCACCACGCGGCCCCAGGACCGTTCGCGCATGCCGGGCAAAACGGCCTGGACGATCTGGACCGCGGTGCGCACGTTCATGTCGAGAACCGCGTCGAGGTCGGACAGCGAGACCTCCCCGACGGGCGCGGCTCGCACCATCCCCACATTGTTGACCACGGCGTCGACCGGCCCCGCGCCCATCACTTCGCCCAGGACCTGATCGGTCGCCGCACGGTCGGCAAGGTCGGCTTCGTGGAACTCGCCGGGAAAGGACTGCGGTGCGCTGCGGGCGATGCCCACGGGGGTATGCCCTTCTCCTGCCAACTGCTCGGCGAGGGCGCGGCCGATGCCTTTGGACGCGCCCGTGATGAGTACTCGCCTGCGGGTCATGGGTTCACTCCTTACAGTGCCAGGTGCCAGAAACTACGGTCTTGGTTGCCGTATCAGGAGTGGGCGAGTGCCCAGTAGAGGGCGTGATCGGCGATCTCCTGCCAGCCGTCCTGGGCGGGCATCAGGTGGGACCGGTCGGGGAACACCGTGACCTCGGTGGTGGTGCCGTCGGCCTTGTAGTGCTTGGCGTTGGACTGCTGCACCTTGGGCGGCATGAGGTGGTCTTGCTCGCCGGAGCAGAAGAGCAGGGGCGCCCGGCCGGCGTTGTGGTAGTCGACGTAGGTGTCGGTGTGTCCGGGTTGGATGTTGGCCAAGGCGCTGCCCCACACGATGCTGCCCGGTGCGGGGATGTGGTAGCGCTCGTAGGTCGCGCGGGCCTGGTCCTCGGGGAAGGTGTTGGTGAAGGCGTAGCGCCAGTGGTCGTAGTCGAAACCGACGGCGCGGTGGCGGTTGGCCGGGTTCTTCAGCACCGGAAAGGTGGACCGGACCTGGGACAGCGGTACGACGGCCACGCCCTCGGTGGGTGCGGAGTTGATCGCCACTCCGGCGGCGCCGAAGCCGCGGTCGAGCAGGATCTGGGTGAACGCGCCGCCGGCCGAGTGCCCCATGATGACCGGCGGCCGGTCCAGCTCGATGATGATCTTCTCCAGGGCGGAGATGATGGCGGGGACAGTCACGGTCTCGATGGGGGTCGGGTCGGCGTTGAGGGCCTCGACCTCCACCTCGAAGCCGGGGTAGGGCGGGGCGATGACACGAAAGCCCTTGTTCTCGTAGTGGGCTATCCAGTTCTCCCAGGCCCGCGGCGTCACCCAAAAGCCGTGGACGAGGACGATGGTGTCGGGTTGCATCAGTGTGCTCCTTAGCAAGTGGACCGATGGCCGGTCGCACTGAAGACCCATAGAGGTCCGGGAATGTGACACATGAGCAAAAAAATTGCCTTTATGGCAAAGAGGATGCTGATGTGCCCGCGCCCGGAGGAGCGGAGCGACGACGGGTGCTTGATGAGCTACGGAAAATTTTGCGTCCTGCGGCTCACGCATCACGTGGGTGTTGCAACCGTCTGTGACCGGACGGCCCGGACACCGGCGCTGTCGGCAACGGGGCCGTCTGGCCGGACGGTGATGCGATGGACTATGGCTCTTCTCTCTGCAGGATGTATGTGCTGCGCGAATCCGGGTCGCTGAAGAAGAAGTAGAGCTTCAGCGCTTTTTTGTCGTCGCGCCGCAATTCGAATGTCCATGTGTAGGTCTTGGGTGTTGCGGGGCGGTCCGCCGGCGGGTCAACAGGCTCGTTCGGCTCCGGCGTACGAGTCGCGACCGCGGTGCGTGAGGTGAGAGTGAGTTGGACATGCTGGCCGTCGTTCCATCCGGTCCGCTTGTCGGTCAGCTTCCAGGTCCCCGTGCCTGACAGGCGCCACCTGTCGTCGAAGTCCCATTCCTGTCCGTCCAGGAGATGGATGTCGGCCTTCCCGTCAGGCCAGAAGACAACGCTCGTCAGGTCGTAGCCGAGCCATGACCCCGATACTTCCGCCCGCTTCGCGTCATGCAGCGCGGGCACTCCGTCATACATATGGGGATTGCATCCCGCGAGCGCGAGGAGACAGGCGACGAACACCGCATGCCACCCTCTGGCAAGGCCGGATGAGTGGGTCAGCACGGCCCTTCCCTCCCCAAAAGAAGCAGCACCAAAGGCGACTGCGATTCAACCGCTCACCGATCACAGCCCCGTCATGGTGACACCATTTCTGAACACGTTCAACTCCTGTGCTGAGCCGCGTGGTCGCAGGTGGAGTCAGAGAGCTACGGATCAGAAGGTGGCCGTACCGGCCGCCAGTTCGGGGGCCAGGGTGCTTCCTGCGGGGATGCCATCTCGGCGACCCCCAGACCCTGCCGGGCCTGCTCGTAGAACGCGGCCCGCGCAGACCTGTAGTCGCTGAAGGCTTCGGCCCAAGTGGTGGTGTCTCCCGGCATCTGCCCGCGGGCCAGCCATTCGAGGTGCCAGAGGCACTGGTTGAGTGCTCGCACTGCATCAGCGGTACCTGCATCGGCAAGCAATCTCATGGGTTCCACCATGGCTGATCGCCGGCGCTCGGCGGATGCTGCTTCTTCCAGCGCATCGTTGGTTGATTCAAGGGGTGCCGGGTGATCGGTCAGGTTGCGGCCGGCGGCCAGTCGCAGGTAGTAGTTGGCGCACTCCTTCACCGCATGACCGTAGTCGCTGTAAGCCTGAAGCAGACGCTCGTCCCAGCGCGTTGCCTGCTGTCTGCGCCATCGACTTCGCTCGGTCATGGCTCCAGCGGCGTACGACATCACGCCGCCGACAACGACCCCAAGAAGTGTCGGTAGTTGGTCCGCAAGTCCACTCACTTGCCCCCCCCCGGTTGCTCAACTACCTGGCACTCATACCCGTGCGCAGGCTGCCGGCCTTCATGGACTCACGGATCTGATCCCCGACAAGACCCAGTGCACGAAACGATCACGCCCCCTACCCGCGGTTTCTCCGCGGGTAGGGGGCGTGTTGTTGTACTGGGGCCGTCTGGCCGTCAGTAATCAGGAGCGAGACGTTTTCGGGGTGCCCGAATCGCTCTTGGACGCAGACGGCTCCGGAGGTGTGGGGCAGGGGCGCTGCCGGTGGCGGGACATGCTCTGGCGTGGTGGCCGGGTCAGTGTGATTTGCCTGACCAGTTGCTGGAAGCAGGCCAGGGACGCGAGGGCGGGTAGGGCTGCTGCTGCGATACCGGTGAAGGTCCTGTCGGCTTCGGCCACGCAGAGCATCATCGCCATGGAGGAGAACAGCAGGACGACGAACCACGAGTGCAGAGCCCGGCGTTGGTGCAGGGCCGTCCGCAGGATGGAGAGCGAGGCCACCATCCAGGGGCCGTAGACCAGGAGAGGCCACCAGGGAAGCGTGCCGCTCTGCGTACCGGACGCGATGCGCTGCAGCGGTGCGTAGGCCACCATGCCGCCGAAGACGCTCACTATCGACACGATGACGGCAGAGAGTGCGGCGATCACAAAGCTGACGGTCTGCAACCACGTGAAACGGAGTTTGCGGACGCGCACTTTCCGATGCCCCGCGGAAGAGCGCCGGATGGGCGGCAGTTCGGCAGTGATCTGTGCCAGGTTCTCCATCGGGTCGCCGGTCAGGACGACACCGGCTGACGGCTCGCTGCGAGGTGGCGGCACGACACCTGCCTGCTCCGCGGCCGCGGCATCCTGCAGGAGATACGTGAGTTCCTCGACCGGGTCCCAGCCCTGTTCCAGGGAGGCCCCCGGGTGCATGGTGTCGACAGGGCTCCTGTGCCGGCCGGTACGCGATCCGGTGGGATATGTATCGGGATGCCGTTCATCTGGTGTGAAGGAGAGATCCGGGTAGTCGTCATTCACGGGAATCCGCCCCCGTCAGCTACGGGAAGCGTGGCAGCCGGAGCGTCCTTGGTCGTTCCACCGCCGGCCGAGTTCCTCCTGGGCCGCGTCCAGCAGCGTCAGAAACTCGCTGAGCAGCGACTCAGTGGCCCACAGCTCGACCCGCGCACCGCCTCCGTGCAAGGTGCCGCAGGCGTCAGGTGATGAGTACGCCGCGGCAGGTGTGTAGGTGTATCGCCCCGCTGTCACAGCGCGGGGCACGAGCAGATTCTCCGCCGCGAGTCCGGAGTGGGGCGAGCCAGGGAGCCTTACTTTCGTCATATTCCGCTAACGCAGTCCTCCTCCTCCGGATGCGCGCCAAATGAGTGAGCGTAATACGCGAAAGCGTTAACGAGGGCGTTATTAATTAATCCAACCGTACCGGGCCCGGTATGGCGAAGATTCAAGCTGGTTGTCTTTTGAATTCCTCTCGGTCGGGAATGAGTATTCGCATCCGCCGGACAGGGGTTCGGAGACATTCGCAGGCATGTGCCTCCCGTCCACGGACTCCCGGATGGATCTCGTCCGCCTTGTGGGCTGCTTTCACAGCAGAAGGGCCCCGTCAGGTGACGGGGCCCTTCTGCGCGTACGTACGCGATCAGCCGCACTGACACGGATTGCCGGACTGGCATCCGCACTGGCAGCCGGAGCCGCAGCCGCAGGCGCCGAACAGGGGGAGGCTCTTGACCTCGGCGGGCTGTTCGGTGTCGCGGTCCCGGGTCGGGTCGGGCGTGGCGGGGGAATCGGCCATGAGGTCCTCCCTCAATGAGGCCTCGAAGAGGCAAGAAGAGACGATGAGGCATCGAGGCTGGTGCCTACCTCTCATTGCATGCCCGCCCCGCCGGACGCATCAACGGCGCATCAACGGCGCATTGAGGTTCGCGCGCGCCCCGGCGGGAGAGGTCAGGCCCCCTCCACCCCCGTCACCGGCTGGATGTCCTGCTGGATCTCGTCCGCGTACTCGCCCGTCACCAGGTACACGACGCGCTTGGCGACGGACACCGCGTGGTCGGCGAAGCGCTCGTAGTAGCGGCCGAGGAGGGTGACGTCGACAGCCGTCTCTATGCCGTGCTCCCAGCGGTCGTCCAGCAGGTGCTGGAAGAGCGTGCGGTGCAGGAGGTCCATCGCGTCGTCGTCCTGCTCCAGCTGGAGGGCGAGGTCGACGTCCTTGGTGATGACGACCTCGGCCGCCTTGGCCATCAGGCGCTGGGCGAGCTGGCCCATCTCCAGGATCGTGGCGTGCAGGTCCTGCGGGACCGCGCGCTCGGGGAAGCGCAGCCGGGCCAGCTTCGCCACGTGCTGGGCCAGGTCGCCGGAGCGCTCCAGGTCCGCGGACATACGGAGCGAGGTGACGACTATGCGGAGGTCCGTCGCGACCGGCTGCTGGCGGGCCAGCAGCGCTATCGCCCGGGCCTCCAGCTCGTGCTGAAGATCGTCGACCTTGTCGTCGGCCGCGATCACGCTCTCGGCCAGCTTCAGGTCGGCGTCGAGGATGGCCGTCGTGGCGCGTCCGATCGCCGACCCGACGAGCCGGGCCATCTCGACCAGGCCCTCGCCGATCGAGTCAAGTTCCTCGTGGTACGCGTCACGCATCTGGTTGTCCCTCTCATACGTCAGTTCGGGGGGCTGGGGGCTGGGCTGTCGCTGCCGCCGGGCCGGGCCCGTTAACCCCACGCTCCCACCGTCGGGGTCCTACGCGTCCGTTTCCGTCACCTCAAATGAACCAACACTAGCTCCTAGGTGAACTCTGGGCGACGAGTGTTCGAGCTCGCACCTCGATGGCTGTGGCCCGGCGTGGCGACATGCCTAACCTGGGGGCATGGACGTGAACGCGGCAGTCGCCGCAGCGGCAGCGATCGCCGGAGTACTTACCGGTGTCATCGCCATGCTGGCGTTCCGCTGGAGCGAACGCGACCAGAAACGCCCCACCCGCACCTCGCTGCATACGGACCCGGTACTTCCGCCGGGCGTCGACACGGTTCTCTCCGTACTCCGGTCCTCTGCCGTCGTACTCGACGAGGCCGACGCCGTCGTCAAGGCCAGCTCCGCCGCGTATGCCCTCGGGCTGGTGCGTGGCGGCAAGCTCGCCGTCGAGCCGATGCTGCAGATGGCGCGTGACACCCGTCGGGACGGGGAGATACGTCAGGTCGAGCTCGATCTCCCGAGGAGAGGGACCGGACGGGGGGAGGCCCTCGCCGTCTCCGCACGCGTGGCGCCCCTCGGCTCCCGGCTCGTGCTTCTCCTGGTGGAGGACCTGACGGAGGCCCGCCGCATAGAGGCCGTACGGCGCGACTTCGTCGCGAACGTCAGCCATGAGCTCAAGACCCCAGTCGGCGCGCTCTCCCTTCTCTCCGAAGCTGTCATGGACGCCTCCGACGACCCCGAGGCCGTCGAGCGCTTCGCCGGGCGCATGCAGATAGAGGCCACCCGGCTCACCAACCTCGTACAGGAGCTCATCGACCTGTCGCGAGTGCAGAACGACGACCCCCTCGAGGACGCCGAGCCCGTACGCGTGGACGAGCTGGTCGCCGAAGCCATCGACCGGTGCCGCCATCAGGCCGGCACCAAGCAGATCACCATGGCCGCGGGTGGCACCGCCGACCTGAGCATCTGGGGGAACAGGGGCCAGATGGCCGCCGCCCTCGGCAACCTCGTCGAGAACGCCGTCAACTACTCACCCGCCCGAACCCGGGTGGGCATAGCCGCGCGCCGGGTGACTGCGCCCGGCGGAGACCTCATCGAGATCGCCGTGACCGACCAGGGCATCGGCATCTCCGAGAAGGACCGGGAGCGCGTCTTCGAGCGCTTCTACCGCGTCGACCCGGCCCGCTCCCGCCAAACGGGCGGTACGGGCCTCGGTCTCGCGATCGTCAAACACGTGGCCGCCTCGCACGGCGGAGAGGTCACGGTGTGGAGCTCCGAGGGACAGGGCTCCACTTTCACTCTGCGGCTTCCCGAGGCGGCCATGGCCCGCGACCGCGTGACCGATCACCACCTGCCCGGACTCGACGAAGAGGACGAGACCGGGCAGTCCGACGGGACGACCACCGTCACATCCCCGTATGAACCGCTTCCTGCCCCGGAGGTCCTTCCGTGACCCGAGTGCTCGTCGTCGAGGACGAGGAGTCCTTCTCCGACGCCCTGTCGTACATGCTCCGCAAGGAGGGCTTCGAGGTCGCCATCGCGACCACCGGGCCCGACGGACTCGACGAGTTCGAGCGCAACGGCGCCGACCTCGTCCTCCTCGACCTGATGCTGCCGGGGCTGCCCGGCACGGAGGTGTGCCGCCAGCTGCGCGGCCGCTCCAACGTCCCGGTGATCATGGTCACCGCCAAGGACAGCGAGATCGACAAGGTCGTGGGCCTCGAAATAGGAGCCGATGACTACGTCACCAAGCCCTTCTCCTCCCGTGAGCTGGTCGCCCGTATCCGGGCCGTCCTGCGCCGTCGTGGGGAGCCCGAGGAGGTCACTCCGGCCGCCCTCGAGGCCGGGCCGGTCCGGATGGACGTCGACCGCCACGTGGTCACCGTCTCCGGCTCCAAGGTCGACCTCCCCCTGAAGGAGTTCGACCTGCTGGAGATGCTGCTGCGCAACGCGGGCCGCGTCCTCACCCGCATGCAGCTCATCGACCGGGTGTGGGGCGCCGACTACGTGGGCGACACCAAGACCCTCGACGTCCACGTCAAGCGTCTGCGCGCGAAGATCGAGCCGGACCCGGGGGCGCCCAGGTATCTGGTGACCGTTCGAGGACTCGGCTACAAGTTCGAGCCGTAAACCGACACTGAGTAGGACGTACGTACGACAAAGGGCGGCACCCCTCGGGGTCCCGCCCTTCGTGCGTGGTCGGTCAGTGTTCGGAAGCCGACTCGGAGGCCGTCCCCGTGCCGGCGGCGTCAGTGGCGGTCGGCGACGCCTCGTCGTTCGGCGTGCCCGACTCGGACGCCGAGGCCGACGACTCCGGCGACGTGGAGGCGGTCGCTCCCGGCGCCGCCGGGATCTCGCTCGGTCCCCACTTGGTGAAGTAGCTCTCAGCCGGGACGACGAACGCGCGCAGGCTCACGTCACCGGTCTCGCTGAAGCTGAAGGTGACCTTCTGGGCGTTGCCGTCCTTGACGGACTCACCGGGGGCGGTCAGCGCGGCGGAGGCGTTGTTCTCGCCGCCGAGGATGACGGAGCCGCCGGCCGGGATGGTCAGCTTGCCCTTCCCCTCGGCAGGCGTGATCTCGGCGCTGCCGTCGCCCTCGACGCTGATCGTGTCCAGGGTCTGGTCGGTGGTGCCGTTGTTGAACAGCGTCGCGGAGATCACCGCCGGGCCCGCGGACTCCGTGTCGGGCTGGGTGATGACGAGGGCGTTCTGGACCTCGATGTTGCCGACGCTGGTCGCGGCGTTGTCCGGCTTGACCTGCAGCGTCTCTGCGTTGTTACCGGCGCCGCACGCGGCGAGCGAGGCGATCGAGAACGCGATGGCGGCGGCGGCGAGAGAGCCGCGTCGAAGGCTGCTGCTCACGGCTGCGGCAACTCCTTGAACGTGGGCGAAGCAGGACGGCTTCTGTGTAAAGCCGTCCTAAGGGTCTGTCAGCGGCTTCAGGTTACCGAGCCGTTCCCGTGCCATCGCACCCGACCCGCCCCTTAGGGCCTGTCCGGTCGATCACGGCGGAGACGCGGGGTGGCAGTGACACCAGCCGCTCCGCGGCGGGCGCGCATCTGCGGCGTTGTCGTCGGTTGCCGACTTCCCCAAGTTCTCGGCTTCGCTCGAACAGGGGGACCCCCATCGCGTCGACGCCCGCACGCACCACATCCCGCTCACCGGCATCGGACAGGCGCCGCTGCTTTCCTCCACCGTGATCGACCGGACAGGTCCTGGCTTCCTCGGGCCCCGTCGCGCCGCCCGTACGCCCCGACCGGCGCGTCATTCGGACCGCGTTCGGGGCCGCGGTTCAGGACAGCGGTTCGGACTGCCCCGTCGGCTACTCGTCATCGACTACTCGTTCGCCATTCACATAAGTCCCATGAACTCCGCCCGCGGTTTTCCGTAAGGAATCCAGGGAATCCATGGCGGGTTCCGAAAATCGATCAAGCGGTCTTCGGCAAGATCGCCGACGGGGGACTCGCCGACAGGAGACGCGCCGAGCGTGATCAATTTTGGATTCGCCTCGTACCCGACTCCAGGCATCGAACGGAGTAGCGGAAGTCGAGCTCTTGGGTGCGGACAAACCGGGATGTTCAGACCCTGGTCAGGAACTTGCGGTGTGTGTAACGTACGCGTTTCTCCTGCCCTGGACAGCCGCTCCCACCTGCGAATACCCTCCTCCGCTCGCCTTCCGCAGCACGTTCCTGTTGCGGTTGTCAAGCCCCGAGATATGCCCTGACCTGCGAAAACGCCATTCAGAAGACGCAGTTTCCGTGTTACCCTGGATAGCCACGGAAGGGGTACCTGTCACATGACGTTCAAGGTTGGCGACACCGTGGTCTATCCCCATCACGGGGCCGCGCTGATCGAGGCCATCGAAACTCGCCAGATCAAAGGCGTGGACAAGACCTACTTGGTGCTGAAGGTCGCCCAGGGCGACCTGACGGTGCGTGTGCCAGCGGACAATGCGGAGTTCGTCGGCGTGCGTGATGTGGTCGGTCAGGACGGGCTGGACCGGGTCTTCGAGGTGCTGCGCGCGCCGTACGCCGAGGAGCCCACGAACTGGTCGCGTCGTTACAAGGCAAATCTGGAGAAGCTCGCCTCCGGCGATGTCATCAAGGTCGCGGAAGTCGTACGTGACCTGTGGCGTCGTGAGCGCGAGCGCGGACTCTCCGCAGGTGAGAAGCGGATGCTTGCCAAGGCCCGGCAGATCCTGGTGAGCGAGCTCGCCCTCGCGGAGAACACGAACGAGGACAAGGCCGAGGCCCTGCTCGACGAGGTTCTCGCGTCCTGACGCGGGAGCGGGAGTCGTCGCCGAGGCAGCAGTCGTCTTGACGTACGCACCAGCCCACGCAGCTGCGCAATGAAATGCCGCGGTGCCCGATGACGTAATTGCTGATGGTGATGCAATTGCCGTCGCCGGGCGCTGCGGCATGTTCGTGCCCGCGCCCTCTTCGGATTTTCCCGGATCTTCACACGTCACACCGGCGCTCAATCCGAATCTTCGTACCCGCACCCATTCGGGAACCTGCGTCCCCGATACTTTGCGTGCCGGGCCCGGGCGGCTTGCTCGACCGGATGTCACGGAAGGGTCCGGTCAGGGCTCGCGCCCGGCACACCCCCAAGCTCTCGACTGTGCTCGAGCAGGGGGCTCGCCCAGGCCATACCCACGTAGGTCGAGCACACAAACCTGACAGGAACCGATGTCTGACGATTCACGCTCTTCGCTGTCCGGGGTACGCACCGCGGTCGTGATTCCGGCCGCCGGACGGGGCGTGCGCCTCGGTCCGGGCGCCCCCAAGGCGCTCCGCGCGCTGAACGGCACGCCCATGCTCATCCACGCGGTGCGCGCCATGGCCGCGTCCCGCGCCGTCTCGCTGGTCGTCGTCGTGGCCCCGCCCGACGGCGCCGCAGAGGTGAAGACCCTGCTCGACGCCCACGCGCTGCCCGAGCGCACCGACTTCCTGGTCGTCCCCGGCGGGGACAGCCGCCAGGAGTCCGTGAAGTACGGGCTCGACGCGCTGCCGCCCGGCATCGACATCGTGCTAGTGCACGACGCGGCCCGGCCGCTGGTGCCGGTGGACACGGTCGACGCGGTCATCGAGGCCGTACGCGACGGCGCCCCGGCCGTCGTGCCGGCGCTGCCCCTCGCGGACACCGTCAAGCAGGTCGAGCCGGCGAGCGTTCCGGGTGCGCCCGAGCCGGTCGTGGCCACGCCCGAGCGGGCCCGGTTGCGTGCCGTGCAGACGCCGCAGGGCTTTGACCGCGCGACCCTCGTACGGGCCCACGAGACCGTCACCGACAACGTGACCGACGACGCGAGCATGGTCGAGCAGCTCGGGGCGCGGGTCGTGGTGGTGCCGGGGCACGAGGAGGCCTTCAAGGTGACCCGGCCGCTCGACCTCGTCCTCGCCGAGGCGGTCCTCGCGCGCAGGAGGGCGAACGATGGCTTCTGACGCACCTCTGCCGACGCCTCCGCTGCCGCAGGTGGGTATCGGTACCGACATTCACGCCTTCGAGGACGGGCGGGAGCTGTGGTGTGCCGGGCTGCTGTGGGAGGGGGAGGGACCAGGGCTCGCCGGGCACTCCGACGCGGACGTCGTCGCGCACGCGGCGTGCAACGCGCTGTTCTCGGCGGCGGGGCTGGGGGACCTCGGCGCTCACTTCGGCACGGGGCGGCCAGAGTGGGCCGGGGCGTCGGGGGTCGCGCTGTTGACGGAGGCCGCGCGGATCGTGCGTGCGGCGGGGTTCGCCGTCGGCAACGTCGCGGTGCAGGTCGTCGGGGATCGGCCGAAGATCGGAAAGCGGCGGGACGAGGCGCAGAAGATTCTGTCGGAGGCGGTGGGGGCACCGGTGTCGGTCTCCGGGGCCACCACGGACGGTCTTGGGTTTCCGGGGCGGGGGGAAGGGCTGATGGCGGTGGCTACGGCGTTGGTGGTGCGGGTGGGATGAGGGAGGGGTTTCGGCCCCGCCTTCGCCCGAGCCGAATGGCCGCCGCCGCGTATGCGCCGAAAACCTTCAGCCCCCGTATGTCACGAATACGTGTGCCTTGCGCCGGAAGGGTCGCGGGGCACTACCCGGGGGCCACTACCCTGGAGTGGTGACTATTCGCCTGTACGACACCAGTGCCCGGCAGATCCGTGACTTCTCCCCGCTCAAGCCGGGTTGTGTCTCGATCTACCTGTGTGGTGCCACCGTGCAGGCCGCACCGCACATCGGGCACATCCGGTCGGGCCTCAACTTCGACATCATGCGCCGCTGGTTCGAGTACCGCGGGTATGACGTGACGTTCATCCGGAACGTGACGGACATCGACGACAAGATCATCACCAAGTCGGCCGATCAGGGCCGCCCTTGGTGGGCGATCGGGTACGAGAACGAGCGCGCGTTCAACGACGGTTACGACGTGCTCGGGTGCCTGCCGCCGACGTACGAGCCGCGTGCCACCGGGCACATCACCGAGATGGTCGAGATGATGCGTGGCCTCATCGAGCGCGGTCACGCGTACGAGGCCGACGGCAACGTCTACTTCGACGTGCGCTCGTACGACGGGTATCTGCAGCTGTCCAACCAGGAACTGGACAACCTGCTCCAGCCCTCCGGCGAGGGCGAGACCGGCAAGCGGGACCTGCGCGACTTCGCCATGTGGAAGGCCGCCAAGCCCGGCGAGCCGTCCTGGGAGACACCGTGGGGGCGGGGGCGTCCGGGCTGGCACCTGGAGTGCTCGGCCATGGCTCACAAGTACTTGGGCAGCGCGTTCGACATTCACGGCGGCGGGCTCGATCTCATCTTCCCGCACCATGAGAACGAGATCGCGCAGGCCAAGGCCTTCGGCGACGAGTTCGCCAAGTACTGGGTGCACAACGCCTGGGTCACCATGAGCGGCGAGAAGATGTCGAAGTCGCTCGGCAACTCGGTGCTCGTGAGCGAGATGGTCAAGCAGTGGCGCCCGATCGTGCTCCGCTACTACCTCGGCACTCCGCACTACCGCTCGATGATCGAGTACAGCGAAGAGGCGCTGCGCGAGGCCGAGTCGGCGTTCGCGCGCATCGAGGGCTTCGTGCAGCGGGTGATGGAGAAGGCCGGGGGAGTTGTCGAGCCCGTCGCCGAGGTGCCGCCCGCCTTCGCCGAGGCCATGGACGACGACCTGGGCGTCCCGCAGGCCCTCGCCATCGTGCACACGACCGTGCGGCAGGGGAACTCCGCCCTCGCCGCAGACGACAAGGAAGCCGCCGTCGCCCGCCTCGCCGAGGTCCGGGCCATGCTCGGCGTCCTCGGCCTCGACCCGCTGGACGCCCACTGGGCCGGTGAGGCGGACCGCGGCGAAGACCTGCACGGGGTCGTCGACACCCTCGTACGCATGGTCCTCGACCAGCGGGAGGCAGCCCGGACCCGCAAGGACTGGGCGACCGCCGACGCCATCCGCGACCAGCTCAACCAGTCCGGCCTCGTCATCGAGGACAGCCCGCAGGGGCCGCGCTGGACGCTCGGGCCGCGCTAGCAGCTCCCTGAGTGTGCCGCCCGGGCCTCCGGGCGGCACACTGCTTATACGTACATACGCACGCTTCACACAGACAGACAGGTAGGTCATGGCCGCTAACAACCGCCGCATGTCCGGCAAGAAGGGCGCGCAGGTCGGCAGTGGCGGCCAGCGACGCCGGGGCCTGGAAGGCAAGGGCCCGACCCCGCCCGCCGAGATGCGCAAGGGGCACAAGAAGAACCGCGTCGCCAACGCCAAGGCCAAGCAGGCCGTGCGCCGTCCCGTGCAGCGCGGCCGGGGCGGCAAGGGCACGTCCGAGATGGTCGTCGGCCGCAACCCCGTGGTGGAGGCGCTGCGCGAGGGCGTGCCCGCGACGACGCTGTACGTGCAGCAGTTCATCGACAACGACGAGCGGGTGCGCGAGGCGCTTCAGCTGGTCGCGGAGCGCGGCGGCATCCACCTGATGGAGGCCCCGCGTCCCGAGCTCGACCGCATGACCAACGGACTCAACCACCAGGGTCTCGTCCTCCAGGTCCCGCCGTACGAGTACGCGCACCCGGAGGACCTCGTGGCCGCCGCGTACGACGAGGGCCAGGACCCGCTGATCGTCGCGCTGGACGGCGTCACGGACCCCCGCAACCTCGGTGCCGTGGTCCGGTCCGTCTCCGCCTTCGGCGGCCACGGTGTCATCGTGCCCGAGCGGCGTGCGGCCGGTATGACCGCCGGCGCCTGGAAGACGTCCGCCGGCGCCGCGGCCCGTACGCCCGTCGCCCGTGCCACCAACCTGACGCGCGCCCTGGAGGCGTACAAGAAGGCGGGCATCGTGGTCGTCGGTCTCGCCGCGGACGGCGAGGCCGAGGTCGGCGAGCTGGCGGCACTGGAAGGCCCCGTTGTCATCGTCGTCGGGAGCGAGGGCAAGGGCCTGTCCCGGCTGGTCGGGGAGACCTGCGACCACCGGGTGCGGATTCCGATGCCGGGTGGCGCGGAGTCGCTGAACGCGGGTGTGGCGGCGGGAGTTGTGCTGTACGAGGCGGCTCGACGCCGGGCCTGAAATCCGTCACGACACCCCACTGCGGCGGGCCTGAAATCCGTCGCAGTGGGGTGTTCCGGATGTTCGGGATGACCTTGACGCGGTCCGGACAGATCGGCGCTGTCAAGGCAGTGTCCTAAACACACGTCATTCGGTTAGATGAGTGTGGACACCAGAACACCCCGCACACCCACGGGGGACCGCTCGTCGGGATACGACGACGCTCCCGCGCTGAGCATGGTGAAGGTGCCGAGCGATCCGGCGCAGGTCATCGTCAATCATGCGAGCTTCCGCGTGCAGCTGGGCGCTGCGACACGGAGTCAATCCCCGCGCATCGCACGGCACTTGAGTTCCGGCGACGACACCGCGCGGATCCCCGTCGTCGGTACGACGGGCAGAGCGGGCGCGGCCGGCGGCCGTCGCCGCGCGCCCGTCGTCTGGAGCGGGAAGTCCGCGCCGGACGACACGGGCGCCCACCGGCTGCTGCAGGCCGTGCGGAGCACGAGCCTGCGCCACGGTGCCGCGGCCCCGGCGGGCGACGCCGGCGCGACCCAGGTCATCCCACGCATCGAAGAACTCGGCGGCTACGACGCCGACACGACCGGGGACAGGACCGTCGACACGGTGGGTACGCCCCTCGTCGGCAGCCAGCGCACCCACGCTCCCGGCGAGCCCCGTCTGCTGCCGAACATGCGCAGCGTGGACAGCGCGTACGACGAACCGAGGTACGCGGACGACCAGTTCGCGGCCGACGAGTACGCATGCGGCGAGTACGCGGGCGACGAGGGCGACGAAGGTGAGGTGCCGAGCAGGCGGCACGCCTCCGACTCGGTCCGCCACGCCTACTACCCCGGCCGCCGCATGAACCTCGGGGTGGTGCTGCTCCCGCTGCGTGTCTTCCTCGGGTGCATCTCCATCTACGCCGGCATGGGCAAGCTCTGCGACCCCCTGTACTTCGACGGCGGCAAGCGCGGCTCCATGGTGACGTGGCTGAACACGCTGCACCCCTGGGAAGTCGCCGAGCCGCTGCGGCAGTTCGCGCTCCAGCACCCCGTCGGCTCCGGGCTGGTCATCGCCTTCCTCCAGGTCATCGTGGGCGTCCTCACCGTGCTCGGCCTGTGGCAGCGGGTCGCCGCGTTCGTCGCCGCGATGCTGTCGGCCGCCCTCCTCGTCACCGTCAGCTGGAAGACGGTGCCCGCGTACGACGCGCCCGACATCATCTACCTCGCCGCCTGGTCCCCGCTGATCATCGCGGGCGCCCCCGTCTACTCCGCCGACGGCCGTCTCGCGGGCGAGGCCTGGCGCACGCTCGGGCCGCGCGTCGATATCTGGGAGCTGCGGCGGCGCGTACTGCGCCGCGGCGCGCTCGTCACGACCGTCGTCGTCGGGCTCACGCTGCTCGTCGGTTCGCTCCTCGGCGGTGCCGTCCGCGACGCCGACCGTGTGGTCGTGCCCGGCCCCGGCGAGGCCCCGCGCAACGAACTGCCCGGCTCGGCGCTTCCCGAGACGCCCGACGAGAGCCGGGAGAAGCCCACCCCGCCGTCGGCCTCCGCCGAGGCGCCCACCCAGGGCAGTTCCTCGTCGCCGTCGGACCCGGCCACCACGCCCGAGGAGGTCCGCGAGACGGGCGGCACGGTCACCAGCGGACCCACCCAGACCCAGGGCGGCGGCGCCGGCCAGGCCCCGCCCCAGCAGTCCGCACCGGTGGAGCAGGCCCCGAGCACGAGCGTGGGCCCGACGTCCAGCGGCGGCACCGGATCCGGGGGTACGGCTTCGGGCGGGACCGGCTCCACGGGCGGTTCGAGCGGCGGCGCCGGCAACTCCGGCGGCACGGGCTCCGGCGGCTCGGACGGGCTCGTCGGCGGTCTCCTGGGGTAGCCGGCTCCAGAGCGGCACACGGTACGACGACGGGGCCCCGCACCTGCACAGGTGCGAGGCCCCGTCGTCGTACCGTCGAAAAGCTCGCTCAACGCCCCAGAGCCGCGAGCTCCTTGGCTGCCTCCGTGAGGTCCTTCGCGGTGTCGATGGCGCGCCAGTACGCGCCCTGCGGGAGCGGGAAGCCTGCCAGGCGGCGTTCGCGGGCCAGGTGCGGGAACGTGGTGCGCTCGTGGTCGCCGCGCTCGGGGAGCAGGGCGGCGAACTCGGGGGAGAAGACATAGACGCCCGCGTTGATCTCGTACGTGGTCGGCGGGGCCTCGATGAAGTC
This sequence comes from Streptomyces sp. NPDC048275, assembly GCF_040652275.1. Taxonomy (NCBI): domain Bacteria; kingdom Bacillati; phylum Actinomycetota; class Actinomycetes; order Kitasatosporales; family Streptomycetaceae; genus Streptomyces; species Streptomyces sp. NPDC048275. The sequence continues at coordinate 70,909 of NZ_JBEZLR010000005.1, read as the reverse complement.
CGTGATGTGGCCGAAGCCGTCCGTCTGCACGGCGCCCCACGGGATGCGCGGGCGGGCGAGGGCGAGCGTCGCGACGGCGTCGCGCTCGGTGTGGAAGTCCGCCATGTCGCGCAGCGAGAAACGGGTCCAGATGTCGCCGTTCGTCGCGTACCAGGCCTGGTCCGGGTGGGGGAGGTGAGCGGCCGCGTGCTTGAGGCCGCCGCCCCGGCCGAGGGGTTCCGTCTCGACGACCGTCGTCACGTTGACCGGCAGATCGGCCGACTCCAGCCAGTTCTGGAGGACGCCGGCGAGGTGACCGCACGACACGACGACGTCGGTCACGCCCTCTTCGGCGAGCCACGTCAGCTGATGGCCGATGATCGGGGTCCCGGTGCCCGGGATCTCGACCATCGGCTTGGGCCGGTCGTCGGTGTAGGGACGCAGCCGGGAGCCCTGTCCACCGGCCAGGACAACGGCTTGAACGGGGCGCGACGCGGCGTTCGGATCGGTCATGCCCGAACTGTACGTGGCGCCCCGTCGGCGGTTTCCGGCGGCAACCGGTCCCGGATGACGGCCCAGAGGTGACGGCTCAGAGCTGTGTGGCCGCGACCCCCGATGCGAAGGATGTGTCGCAGACGGGGCGCGCGAAGGACTGGGCGCGCGTCGGGCCGTACACGCGGACCGCGGCGCGGCCGAGGGCGCGGGCGATGGAGACGCAGTGCTTCGCGAGCGACGGGCGGTCGTTCACCGCCTCCTGGAGGTGGGTGAGGGCGACGCCCGGGTTCTTCTCCTGGAGCTCCAGCAGGAGTCGGTCGCGCAGGACGTCCTGCGGGGCGCGGGAGGCGGCCCGGGAGGAGACGTCCGTCGAGGAGGCGGTGAGCACCGAGTCCGAGTGGGTCCCCGACCAGTTGACTCGGGTGACCGCGAGGGTCCCGGAGAGCACCAGGACGACAGGAAGTACAAGGGCGAGGGTGCGGCCGATCCGGCGGGCGGGGCCACGGCCGAGCCGGGTCCGCTGGTTAGTGGTGGAGTGCTTCACGCGAGTGAGAGTAGCGTGGGGTGATGATTTGGCGACATTTAGTCACCGGTTTGGGGGACAAGGAAGCCCCGGATTTCGGGTAAGGCGTTGACGCACACATATCGAAATGTCCGGCCTGCCGGGGTATTTGTCGACAACGAAGAGGGCCCCGCAACGTGCTGCGGGGCCCTCTTCGTCAACTTGGGTGAATTCGACCGTGTCGCGGTTTCCGTCCCCCCGACTTGCGCAAGGCGCGGCAGCGCCAGGCGCGTCAGTCGGAGAGGCGCTCGCCGGTGGAGGTCGAGAACACGTGGGTCTCGCCCGGCCGCGGCACGACGTGCAGCGTGGCGCCCTTGTCCGGGACCGCGCGGCCGCTGACACGGACGACCAGGTCCGTGATCCGGTCGTCGACCTTGGCGCTGCCGTAGACGTAGCCGTCGGCGCCGAGCTCCTCGACGACGTTCACCGAGACGGCGAGGCCCGCCGGGGCGTCCTCGCTGTCCTTGGCGAGGGACTTCGCGGCGCCGTCGCTCTGCTCGACGATGTCGAAGTGCTCGGGGCGGACGCCGACCGTGACGGTGGTGTCACCCTTGTCGGCGGCGGCCTTGAGGGCCTCGCGGTTGACCGGGACGACCGAGTTGCCGAACTTCACGCCGCCGTCGGTGATCGGGACCTCGATCAGGTTCATGGCCGGGGAGCCGATGAAGCCGGCCACGAAGAGGTTCTTGGGACGGTCGTACATGTTGCGCGGCGAGTCGACCTGCTGGAGCAGACCGTCCTTGAGCACGGCCACCCGGTCGCCCATGGTCATGGCCTCGACCTGGTCGTGGGTCACGTACACCGTGGTGATGCCGAGGCGGCGCTGCAGCGACGCGATCTGCGTACGGGTCGAGACGCGGAGCTTGGCGTCGAGGTTGGACAGCGGCTCGTCCATGAGGAAGACCTGGGGCTCACGCACGATGGCGCGGCCCATGGCGACGCGCTGGCGCTGACCGCCGGACAGGGCCTTCGGCTTGCGGCCGAGGTAGTCGGTGAGGTCGAGGATCTTCGCCGCGTCCTCGACCTTCTGGCGGATCTCGGCCTTGTTGACGCCGGCGATCTTGAGCGCGAAGCCCATGTTGTCGGCGACGGTCATGTGCGGGTAGAGCGCGTAGTTCTGGAACACCATCGCGATGTCCCGGTCCTTCGGCGGCAGGTGCGTGACGTCGCGGTCACCGATGCGGATGGCGCCGGCGTTCACGTCCTCGAGCCCCGCGAGCATGCGGAGCGAGGTGGACTTGCCGCAGCCGGAGGGGCCGACGAGGACGAGGAACTCGCCGTCCTCGATGTCGATCTCCAGAGCATCGACGGCGGGCTTCTCGGTGCCCGGGTAGATCCGGGTCGCCTTGTCGAACGAGACAGTGGCCATGGTGAAGGCCCCCTTCACCGGCAGGAACGTGCCGGACGATCCGTTGTAAAGGTGGTGGTGTAGTCCACACGGGTGAACTGGGTCAGGACGGTACCTCGCGTTCACCTGGTCTGTCAGTACCTGGAGCGCTGTGAACTTCGCGGAAATTTTCGAGAGGGCGCGGCTGTGACGTGGGTACACTGCACGGGCACGTACATGGCACGCGCGTGCATGCCTCCTTAGCTCAGCTGGTCAGAGCGCCGCTCTTGTAAAGCGAAGGTCGTCGGTTCGAATCCGACAGGGGGCTCCAACAACTGATCAGCGGCTCGTACGCCGCTTTCGGCGCAGCCGCCGCCCGATCTCCAGCCGGTCCCCCTCCAACGGGCGCCCGTCCTCGATCTCCCACAGAGTGTTCTGCAGGACGCGGCCCAGGCTCCACGCACGGGCCCGCTCCCGGTCCAGCCCCATGACGTCGGTCATCGCGTCGAAGCGCCAGTGGATCTCGTCGGGCTCGAAGCGGTTGCCCAGCGCGGGCAGGAGATCGAAGCCGGGGTCGCCCGCGAGAGGTTTGGGGTCGATGGCGATCCAGCCCTCGTGGTGGCCGGAGGCGAGGACGTTTTCGTAGTGGAGGTCCCAGTGCAGGAGTCGGTCACCGGGCTCGGCGACGACCTCGCGGACGGCGGCCGCGCAGTCCTCGATCAGGCGGCGGTCGGCCGGGTCGGGGATCTGCCGCAGGGCCCACGGCACCTGCTCCAGCATCGCCGCCGCGATGTCCCCGAGCCGCCGCAGTTCCACCGGGGCCGGTACGGCGGTCAGGCGGGCCAGCAGCCGTGCGATGACGAGGACCGCCTCGCGCGAGTCCCGCACGGACGTCAACATCCTGGTGTGGTCGAGCCGTTCGAGCAGCAGGGTGCAGGTGGCCGCGTCGTGCGCGAGCAGGCGTACGGCCCCGGCGCCGGCCCAGACGCGCAGCGCGACCGGTTCCCCGGCGCTCTCCTCGTCGAGGAGCTGGAGTTTGAGCACGGCCGGGGACGCGTCGGCCCGCAGCACGGGGAGGACCAGGGCGGCCACGCCGTGCATGGGGGGACCGTCGAGGCGCAGCTCCCAGCGCTCCAGGAAATCCGCCGCCCGCCCGGGGAGCGCGCTGATGAAGGCGCGACCGGCCGCTCCGTTGTACTTGTGCTGCGAGGCGGCCAGTTCGTCCGGAACGTCAATCACCCTGGCGATCCTACTTACGCGGGTGGATCGGCTCATGCGCATTGACCGGGGCGCGGCGGACGGACGTCGCGGCGCGGGGACGTACCTGCGCCGCGCGGGAACGTACATCCGCAGCGCCCCCGGCACGTACATCTGGCTGTCGATCCTCTTCGTCACCACCGTGGCCCTGCACCACATGTCGCCGGATTTTGAGGCGGACTTCCTGCGGCAGCGTTCGACGAACATCCATGAGCTGTCGGACAACCCCGTCCGGGTGCTGATCTCCAGCGCGATGTGGATCGACGGCGGACTCTGGCTGCCGTACGCCGTCCTCTACACCCTCTTCCACGCCCAGGCGGAGCGCTGGCTCGGCACCGCGCGCTGGCTGGTCGTGTGTGTGGCCGCGCACGTCCTGGCGTCGCTGATCAGCGAGGGCGTGCTGATGGCGGCGATCCGTCGCGGGGCGGCGCCGCACTCCGCGGTCGACACCCTGGACATCGGGGTGAGTTACGCGCTGGCGGGCGTGATCGCGGTCCTCGCCTACCGCATCGTGGCACCGTGGCGGTACCCGTATATGGCGATGCTCCTCGTCCTCTACGGACTGCCGCTGCTCATCGGCCGGACCTTCACCGACTTCGGACATTTCATCTCGGTCCTGATCGGGCTGGCCTGCTGTCCGCTGGTCAGGGGCCGCGGAAAAGCATGGAATCCGAAGGAGACACTGGCCGCTCTCAGGGGTTAACGTCCGGGCCATGAGCAGCGGCATGGGCAGGGGCACGGTCAACGGCGGGATCTCGTTCTGGTACGCGGACGACGGCTTCCCCGCGCCGCGCGAGCCCCTGCCCGGTGACGCGAACGCCGACGTCGTCATCGTCGGCGGCGGCTACACGGGCCTGTGGACCGCGTACTACCTCAAGAAGGCGGCGCCCTTCCTCCGCGTCACCGTCCTGGAGCAGAAGTTCTGCGGCTACGGCGCCTCGGGGCGCAACGGCGGCTGGCTCTACAACGGCATCGCGGGCCGTGACCACTACGCCGAGCGGCACGGCCACGAGGCGGCGGTCCGCCTCCAGCAGGCGATGAACGAGACGGTCGACGAGGTCGTCCGGGTCGCCGCCGAGGAGGGCATCGACGCCGACATCCACCGCGGCGGCGTCCTCGAGGTGGCGTACACCCCTGCCCAGTTGGCGCGCCTCAAGGCCTTCCACGCGCACGAGCTGTCGTACGGCGAGAAGGACCGCGAGCTGTACGGCGCCCGCGAGACCGCCGAGCGGGTCCGGGTCGCGGACGTGGTCGGCTCGACCTGGACCCCGCACGGGGCCCGGCTGCACCCGGTGAAGCTCCTCAAGGGGCTGGCGGCGGCCGTCGAGGCGCTCGGCGTCACGATCCACGAGAAGACGCCGGTCACCGAGATCCGTCCGAAGCACGCGGTGACGCCGTACGGGACCGTCCGCGCGCCGTACATTCTGCGCTGCACGGAGGGCTTCACCGCGAACCTCAAGGGCCAGAAGCGCACCTGGCTGCCGATGAACTCGTCGATGATCGCGACGGAGCCGCTGACCGGCGAGCAGTGGTCCGCGATCGGCTGGGAGGGTCGCGAGACGCTCGGCGACATGGCGCACGCGTACATGTACGCGCAGCGCACCGCCGACGACCGTATCGCGCTCGGCGGCCGCGGCGTCCCGTACCGCTTCGGCTCCCGCACGGACAACGACGGCCGCACCCAGCAGGCGACCATCGATGCCCTGTACGAGATTCTGGTCCGCTTCTTCCCGTTCCTGACCGGGGTGCGGGTGGAGCACGCCTGGTCGGGTGTCCTCGGGGTGCCGCGCGACTGGTGCGCCACGGTCACCCTGGACCGCTCGACGGGCCTCGGCTGGGCCGGCGGCTACGTCGGCTCCGGCGTCGCCACCACCAACCTCGCCGCGCGCACGCTCCGCGACCTCGTCCAGCGGGACTCCGGCCAGGCGGGCCCGACGGACCTGACCGGTCTGCCCTGGGTCGACCACAAGGTCCGCAAGTGGGAGCCGGAGCCGCTGCGTTGGATCGGCGTGCAGGGCATGTACGCGACCTATCGCACGGCGGACCGGCGTGAACTGATCACGCACAGCGCTCGGTCGTCGCGGCTCGCGCGGCTGGCGGACCGGGTGGCCGGGCGGCACTGAACTGTCGGTGCGACGCCGCCCGTGTTACGCCGCCCGTGTGACACTGCGCCCATGATTCGTACCGCGACCCCCGCCGACGTCCCCGCCATCCACGCGATGGTCCGTGAGCTGGCCGAGTACGAGAAGGCGCCGGACGAGGCCCGGGCGACCCAGCGACAGCTGGCCGAGGCGCTGTTCGGGGAGAACCCGGCCGCGTTCGCGCACATCGCCGAGGAGGCGGGGGAGCCGGTCGGGTTCGCGCTGTGGTTCCTGAACTTCTCGACCTGGCGCGGGGTGCACGGCATCTACCTGGAGGACCTGTACGTACGGCCGGAGGCGCGCGGAGGCGGGCACGGCAAGGCGTTGCTCACCGAGTTGGCGCGGATCTGCGTCGAGCGTGGGTACGAGCGTCTGGAGTGGTCGGTGCTCGACTGGAACCGGCCCTCCATCGAGTTCTACGAGGCGTTGGGCGCGCGGCCGCAGGACGAGTGGACGGTGTACCGGCTGACGGACGAGGCGTTGGGGAAGCTGGGTTCACGGGTCTGAGTCGGGCTCGTGGGTCTGAGTCGGGCTCGTGGGTCTGGGTCGGGCTCGTGGGTCTGAGTCGAGTTCATGGGTCTGGGTCGGACTCATGAATCTCAGTCGAGTTCATGGGTCTGAGTCGGGCGCAGGGGGCTGAGTCGATTTCATGGAACTGAGTCGAGTTTCTCGGGACTGATTCGGGCCGGGGTGTCTGTGCGGGGGCGGTGTGGTTGGGGGCCTTCGCGGTGACCATGAGGCCCGCGACCAGGCCGGCCAGGAGCATGATGCCGGTGGCCCACCAGATGGCCACCGTGTAGCCGTGCACGATGCCCTCGCGGACCACCTGGTCGCGCTGGGCGGGGTCGGCGAGGTGCGCGGTGACATAGGCCGCGCCGCTGGTGGCGGCGATGGTGTTCAGCAGCGCCGTGCCGATCGAACCGCCTACCTGCTGCGAGGTGTTGACGGTCGCGGAGGTGACACCCGCGTCCTGCGGGGCGACCCCGGCGGTGGCGGTCGCGAAGACCGGCATGAAGGTCAGGCCCATGCCGAGGCCCATCAGGAACAGGCCGGGCAGCAGTTGGCCCACGTAGTCGGATTCCACGGTGAGCTGGGTGAAGATCAGCATCGCGGCGGACGCGAGGATCATGCCGGGGACCATCAGCACGCGCGGCGCCACGTGTTGCAGCAGCCGCGCCGATATCTGTGTCGAGCCGATGACGATCGCGACGGTCAGGGGCAGGAAGGCCAGGCCCGTCTTCAGCGGCGAGTAGCCGAGCACGACCTGGAGGTAGTAGGTCATGAACAGGAACATGCCGAACATGCCGACGACCGCGAGCGACATGGTCAGGAAGCAGCCCGCGCGGTTGCGGTCCTTGACGATGTGGAGCGGGAGGAGCGGGCTGGGGGCCCGGGCCTGCCACCACACGAAGGTCGTGAGCAGCACGATTCCGGCCGCGAGGAGGGCCAGGATCAGTGGGTCCGCCCAGCCGAGCGACTCCGCCTCGCTGACGCCGTAGACGATCGCGACCAGGCCTCCGCAGCCGAGCAGTACACCGGGTACGTCGAGACGGGCGCCCCTGCTGCCCGGGCGGTCGCGCAGCAGCGTGACCGCGCCGAAGACCGCGACGACGGCGATGGGGATGTTGACATACAGGCACCAGCGCCAGTTCAGGTATTCGGTCAGCAGTCCGCCCGCGATGAAGCCGATCGCCGATCCGCTGCCCGCGAGGGCGCCGTAGACGCCGAAGGCCTTTCCGCGCTCCTTCGGGTCGGTGAAGGTGGTCGTGAGCAGTGACAGCGCGGAGGGGGCCAGTACGGCGGCGAAGGCGCCCTGGAGCGCACGGGCGCCGAAGAGCATGCCGGAGGAGGTCGCCGCGCCGCCGAATGCGGAGGCCACGGCGAAGCCGATGAGCCCGAAGACGAAGGTGCGTTTTCGGCCGACGAGGTCGGCGATCCGGCCGCCGAGCAGCAGGAGCCCGCCGAAGGCCAGCGTGTACGCGGTGATGACCCACTGGCGGTTGCCGTCGGAGATGTTCAAGTCCTGCTGTGCGGAGGGGAGCGCGATGTTCACGATGGTCGCGTCCAGGACGACCATCAACTGCGCGAGAGCGATGATCACCAGGCCCCACCAGCGGTGGGGGTCGGCACCTTCGGGGGCTCCGGGGGCGCCGGATTCACCTGTTCGGGTGGCGCTCACCTGCCCAGAAGACCATGAATCAGTAGGGGCCGCACCTTGACGATCTTTGCCGTCTTTGCCGTCGTTGCCGTCTTTACATCCTTTCATATGGCGCTCCTGGTCAGGGCTCGAGTACCACCTTCCCGATCGTGCCCCGGGTTTCGAGGGCCCGGTGGGCGGCGGCGGCCTGGGCGAGCGGGAAGCGGGTCACGGCCGGGGTGAGGCGGCCGGCGGCGGCTTCGGCGAGGGCACGCAGTTCCAGGGTGCGGACGGGGTTGGGGCCGCCCGCCTTCCGCATCATCACGGGGCCGAGGACCTGCTCCGAGACGTCCTCCACGAGCAGCGGTTCCCCGCTTCGGATGCCCTCGCCGGACCAGCCGAAGACGATGTGCTTGCCGTCGGGGCCGAGGAGGTCGACGGCGGCGCGGGCCGTGGCGCCGCCGACGCCGTCGAAGACGACGGTGGCGTTCCGGCCGTCCAGGTGGGCGCGCACCTGCCGTGGCCAGGTGGTGTCCGTGTAGTCGACGGCCAGGTCGGCGCCGTTCTCCCGTACGCGGGCGACCTTCTCCGGGCCGCCCGCGAGGCCGATCACGGTGGCGCCCGCGTGCCGGGCGTATTGCACGAGGAGGGTGCCGATGCCGCCCGCGGCCGCGGGGATCACGGCCACGGAATCGGGGCCCAGCTCGGCGAACTGCAGGATCCCCATCGTCGTACGGCCCGTTCCGATCATGGCGACGGCCTGGGCGAAGTCCAGGTTCTCCGGGATCTCGTGCAGGCGGTCGATGTCGGTGGCGGCCAGTTCGGCGTAGCCTCCCCCAGAGCTTGAAGAGCCTGGGGGGACCCCCAGGGCGAAGCCGAGGTGGGCGACGACGCGCTTGCCGAGCCAGCGGCTGTCCGTCCCCTCGCCGAGCGACTCGACGATGCCGGCGACCTCGCGGCCGGGGATCGTGGGGAGCGGGGTGGGGGCGGGTGCCGGGCCCTGGGCGCCTTCCCGCAGGGCGGCGTCCAGGAGGTGTACGCCGGCCGCGGCCACGGCGATACGGACCTGGCCCGGCCCCGGCTCGGGATCCTCGGTCTTCTCGTAGGTGAGGTTCTCGGCCGGGCCGAAGGTGTGGAGACGGATGGCGTGCATGGAGGGCTCCTCTGCGTGTGGCGCCGTGTGGTGCGGCGCGGGGCCGTGTGGTGCGGCGTGGCGCCGTGTGGTGCGGCGTGGCGCCGTGTGGCGGTGAGCCCCAGCCTTCAACCTCGAGCTTGCTTGAGGTCAAGACGCCTCCGGATCCCGAAGGCCAGCGTGACCGCTTCGAGCGCGCTGTTGAAGGAGACCTCCGAGAGCACGCCGGGGGCGGCGACCTGGTCGCCCGCGAGATAGACGCCGTCGCCGCGGTCGATGCCGGGCCGGTCGCGCCAACTGGTACCCGGCAGGTCCACCGCACCCGTACGCCCCCGCGCCACGGCCTCGCGCCGCCAGGTGACGCGTTCGCGCCAGCCGGTGAAGGCGAGGTCCAGGAGATGCTCCGCGCGGGCGATGCCGTCGGCCCGGGACTCGTGCGGCGCGATGGGGATCTGCCCTTGGACGAGCTGCTCACGGGCCCGGGCGGGGGTGCGGTCCTGCGCACGGAACCACTCCAGTCGGCCCGGCGCGTCCAGGTCGGAGACGGCGAACGCGTCGCCGCGACGGGTGCGCAGGGCCAGATCGAGGAGCGCCGTACGGCCACCGGTCCACGTCAGCGAGTCGTCCTTGAGGAGGCGACGGGCGGCGTCCAGGGAAGTGGCGACGACGACGGGACCGTGGCCTTCGGGGAGGGCGTCCACCCTGGCCAGGGTCTCTATGCGGACGCCAAGATTCCAGGCGCGGGCCGCCATCCGGTCGATGACATCCGCCCAGCCGCCGAGGGGATGACGCGCTTCCGAGAGCGGGTTGGCGGCACGCCGCAGCCGCTGCTGCACGAAGGCCGCGGAGAGCGAACCGGGGTCGTGGTGGAAGAGCGTGACGGCGGAGTAGTGCGCGGCCGCGCGGGCGCCTTCTTCGCCCGCTTGTGCCGCCGCCCAGGACATGAAATCGGTGTCGACAGGGGCCTGTCGGGAGCTGCGGCGCAGCAGCTTGAGCAGGGCGAAGGGCAGGGTGCGGCGGAGGGCGCCCTTGTGGTGCAGGCGCAGCCGGGCGGGCTCCAGGAGCGGTACGGGGGCGAGCGGCCCGATCAGGTCCCGCTGCTGGAGCCAGGTCCAGTGCGGGCCGCCGCTGTAGAGGGCGTGCGGACCTTCGTTCGCCCGGTACGGGCCATCGGCGGTGCGGGCCCGGCCGCCGAGGGTGTGGTGGGCCTCGTACACGGTGACCTTGGCGCCTGCCTCGGCGGCGGTGATGGCGGCGGTGAGTCCGGCGAAGCCGCCGCCGATGACGGTGATGCGGTGCATGGTTGGCCTCTCCCTTGCCTCGGATTCCTCTTGGTGAGTACGACTGATCGAGGGGCCCGGAATGTGACATCGGGAGGCGAACTGGCAGGTCAGGGGCGGTTGTCAGTGGTGGGGTGCAGTATGGGGGCATGGTGCGGAAAGCGGCGGGCGGGACCGGCGGGTCGGGCACGGCGGGTAAGGGGAAGAAGCGGGTGGCGGGGGCGCGGCGACCGGAGGTGCGGCTGCCGTCGCTGGAGGCGTACGACGGCTTCGGGCTGGAGCCCGACGGAGACTATGACGGGCTGGATTTCCGGGAGTTGGACTTCGGCGGGCAGGACGGCGGGGGTGCGCGCTTCATGGACTGCGCCCTGACGGGGTGTGCGCTGGACGAGACGCGGCTGCGCCACGCGCGCGTGCTGGACTCCGTCCTGACGGGCATACGGGGGGTGGGTACCGATCTCGCCGAGTCGACGTTGCGTGACGTCGAGCTGGTCGACGCGCGGCTGGGCGGCGTGCAGTTGCACGGTTCCGTCCTGGAGCGTGTCCTGATCCGGGGCGGCAAGATCGACTACCTGAATCTGCGCAAGGCCCGGCTCAAGGATGTCGTCTTCGAGGGATGCGTGCTGGTCGAGCCGGACTTCGGGGGCGCCCGGCTGGAGCGCGTGGAGTTCGTGGACTGCGCCCTGAAGGGGGCGGACCTGACCGCGGCGACCCTGGTGGACGTGGACCTGCGCCGCGCGGCGGAGCTGGACATCGCCCGGGGCGTGGACCGGCTGGCGGGGGCAGTGATCAGCCCGTCTCAACTGCTCGATCTGGCACCGGTGCTGGCCGCGCAGATAGGGGTGCGGGTGGAGGCGGCAGGGTAGGGGCCGTGCGCTTTCCCGGCAGGGTGAGGACCGTGTGCTTTCCGGCAGGGTGAGGGCCGTGTGCCTTCCGGCAGGGTGAGGGGGGTGCGCTTTCCCGGCAGGGTGAGGGCCGTGTGCTTTCCGGCAGGGTGAGGGCCGTGTGCCTTCCGGCACGGTGAAGGGCGTGCGCTTTCCGGCGGGGTGAGGGGCGTGCGTTCTCGGTGCGGAGCGGCTGTACTCGGCTTGTCCGGCGTGAGGGGGGGCTGGGGGCGTAGCCCCCAGTGAGGTCCGCGTCGGCTCAGGGCAGTCGAGGGAAGCGGGCCTCCAGCGTCCAGATCGCCGGGTTCTCGCGGAGCGCCTCGTGCAGGTCGGTGAGGTCGGCGATCAGGTCGTGCAGGAAGTCGCGGGCCTCGCGGCGGAGTGCGGCGTGGGAGAAGGTCAGCGGCTCCTCGTCGCGCGGCATCCAGTCGGCCTCGACGTCCACCCAGCCGAAGCGGCGCTCGAAGAGCATGCGGTCGGTCGACTCGGTGAAGTCGAGTTCGGCGTGCTGGGGGCGCGAGGCCCGGCTGCCGCGCGGGTCCTGGTCGAGCTGCTCCACGATGTCGCACAGCGCCCAGGCGAAGTCGAGCACCGGCACCCATCCCCAGGCTGTGGACAGCTCCCGGTCCGCCTTGGTGTCGGCGAGGTAGACGTCGCCGCAGAACAGGTCGTGCCGCAGCGCGTGGACGTCCGCGCGGCGGTAGTCGGTCTGCGGGGGGTCGGGGAAGCGGTTGGAGAGGGCGTAGCCGATGTCGAGCACGTAGCTGATGGTGTCACGCTCTCGTAGTATCAAGAGCGTGCCCCGTTCCTCCGTATCTATCCCCTTTTTCCTGACCCTGGTCCTGGCCCTGGCCCTCGGTCTGGCCACGTGCGGCGGAAGTGGCGTGCACGGAAAACCCGGCGCCTCCGGCGTACGCGACCCGTACTTCCCGAAGATGGGCAACGGTGGCTACGACGTCACCCACTACGACCTGACCCTCGCCTACGACCCCCAGGCGCAGCATCTCACCGGCACGGCGGAGATCACGGCGCGCGCCACCCAGAACCTCAGCGCGTTCAACCTTGACCTCGAGGGACTGGACGTCGAAGGCGTCACTGTCGGCAGCGAGGCCGCCCGCTGGAACCGTGCCGGGCAGGAACTGACCGTGCGCCCGCGCGACGACCTCGACAAGGGCGAGACGTTCCGCACGACGGTCCGCTATTCCGGCACGCCCGAGACGATCATCGACCTGGACACCCCGGCCGAGGGCTGGCTGCCCACCGACGACGGGGCTCTCGCCCTCGGTCAGCCCATCGGTTCGATGGCGTGGTTCCCCGGCAACCACCACCCCTCCGACAAGGCGTCCTACGACATCACGGTCACCGTCCCCAAAGGCGTGCGGGCGGTCTCCAACGGCGAGCCGAAGAGCGAGAGGACGACCCCCGACGGTCGTACGACGTCCACCTGGCACACCGCCGAACCGATGGCGAGCTATCTCGCGACGGTCGCGATCGGCAGGTACGACATCACGCGCACCGTGACGAAGAGCGGCCTGCCCGTGTATGTCGCCGTGGACCCGACAGAGGCCGAGGCGAGCAAGCAGGTGCTGGCGCGCATCCCCGAGATGATGGACTGGGCGGTGCGCAGGTTCGGCCCGTACGCCTTCTCCTCCACAGGCGCGATCATCGACCGCTCCGACGACGTGGACTACGCCCTGGAGACCCAGACCCGTTCCGTCTTCCCCGGCGCCCCCGCCATCGAGCTCTTCGTCCACGAGCTGGCCCACCAGTGGTACGGCAACTCCGTCACGCCCAAGTCCTGGCAGGACATGTGGTTGAACGAGGGCTTCGCCACGTACGCGGCGTGGCTCTGGGAGGAGGACCACGGGGGCGCCACGGCTCAGGAGACCTTCGACGCCCTCTACCGGGGCGACCTCGGCGATGACTCCGACGCCGGCGAAGGGATCTGGGCCTTCCCCCCGGCGAAACCCACCGGCGCCGCCCATGTCTCCGACGACCCCGTCTACGAACGCGGCGCCATGGTCCTCCACAAGATCCGCCAGACCGTCGGCGACGACACCTTCGACGACATCATCCGGGGCTGGGCCACCACCCACCGCCACGCCAACGCCGACACCGCCGACTTCACGGCGTACGTCGAGAAGATGGCGCCGGGCAAGGACTTCAGCGAGATCTGGGACGACTGGCTGTACGGCGAGGGCAAGCCGCCGAAGCCGTGAACATGCCCAAGACCGTGGTCATCCCCTGCGCGGCGTACCCCGCATCTCCTTGAGCAGCTGAGGGAGCCGGGGCGGCGACAACGCGTCCGCCGAGGTATCGGTGCTGCGATCCGAGGAATGCGATTCCCTTATGCCATTCGATTCGCCATCCGAGGTCGGTGAAATCGCCGGCCGTGGAGGACCACACATGACCGAGACTCCCGACACCGTGCGCGCGCTGGACCTCGCCCCTCACCCCGAGGGCGGTTGGTACCGCCGCCTCTACACCTCCCCGGTGACGGTCCCGCACCCCGAGCACGGCGGACCCCGCCCGTCGGCGACCCTCATCCACTACCTGCTGGGTCCCGCCGACCGGTCGGCCTGGCACACCGTCGCCTCCGACGAGATCTGGCTCTGGCGCACCGGCGGCCCGCTCCTGCTGCGCACCAGCCCACCCGGCCCCGAACCCACGGTGGTGACCACTCACTTCCTGGGCCCGGACGCGTCCGGCGGTCACGCGCTCCAGCACCTCGTCCCCGCACATCACTGGCAGAGCGCCGTACCGGCGAGCGACGAGGAAGTCCTCGTCAGCTGTCTGGTCACTCCCGGCTTCGACTTCGCGGATTTCACCCTGTTGCAGGGCCCCACCGCGAACGACGCGAACGACGCGACCGGCACAGGCGATCCGAAGCCGACGGGGCTGTAGCTCCCGTGGCGGTCCCTACACGCGCGGAGCCCTCCCCTACAGGTGTGCGGGGGAGGGCTCCGAAACTGCCGCGTACGGATCAGACGTTGACGCCGAAGTCCTGGGCGATGCCCACCAGGCCCGACGCGTAGCCCTGGCCGACCGCGCGGAACTTCCACTCGGCGCCGTTGCGGTAGAGCTCGCCGAAGACCATCGCGGTCTCGGTGGCGGCGTCCTCGCTCAGGTCGTAGCGGGCGATCTCGGTGCCGCCGGTCTGGTTGAGGATGCGGATGTAGGCGTTGCGGACCTGGCCGAAGTTCTGCGAGCGGTTCTCCGCGTCGTAGATGGAGACCGGGAAGACGATCTTGTCGACGTCGGCGGGGAGGCCCGCCAGGTTCACGTTGATCGCCTCGTCGTCGCCGGCGCCCTCACCCGTGCGGTTGTCGCCGGTGTGGACGATGGTCTGGTCCGGGGTCTGCTTGTTGTTGAAGAAGACGAAGTGGGCGTCCGAGTAGACCTTGCCCGTGGTGTTGACCGCGATGGCCGAGGCGTCGAGGTCGAAGTCGGTGCCCGTGGTGCTGCGGACGTCCCAGCCGAGGCCCACGGTGACGGCGGCCAGGCCCGGAGCCTCCTTGGTGAGCGAGACGTTGCCACCCTTGGACAGGCTTACAGCCATTGTTGGGAGTCCCTTCCCTCGTTTGCGTACGTGCGCTGTGCCCGTACGTTTGGGCTTCGTACGGGCACGAAGCTACAGCTACTCGTAAGAACGCCGATGGGGGCACCAAAGGTTCCGGCCCTCTTTACTTTCTTTACCTTCGGGGCGGGGAGCGGCCGTGGGCACGGGGCGGCGAAAACAGGGTGACGTGGACGGGACAGACACGCGACCATGGACCCATGTCCGGTCCTTACGTCATCCGCGGCTCCGTCTCCCTTCCCGAGGCCGAGCTCATGTGGCGTTTCTCGCGCTCCAGTGGGCCCGGCGGACAGCACGTCAACACCAGTGACTCCCAGGCCGAGCTGCGGTTCGACCTCGCCAAGACCGAGGCGCTGCCCCCGGTCTGGAAGGAGCGCGCCCTCGCCAAGCTCGCCGGGCGGCTCGTCGACGGGGTCATCATCGTCCGCGCCTCCGAGCACCGGTCGCAATGGCGCAACCGGGAGACCGCGGCCGTACGACTCGCTTCCCTGCTCGCCGAGGCGACCGCACCGCCACCCAAGCCGCGCCGGGCAGGCCGTATCCCCCGAGGGATCAACGAGCGGCGGTTGCGCGAGAAGAAGCAGCGCTCCGACACCAAACGGGGGCGTTCCGGGCGCGACTGGGGCTAGGGCCTGTCCGGCGGATCAGGTCGAAGGAAGCAACGGAGCCTGATCAGCGCCGATGGGCGTGCCAGACCCTGCGTCTGCGGCATGATCCGTTGGACGGGCCCTAGGACGGGTCCTCGCTGCGACAGGCCTTGGCGATCACTCGTGGCTACTCTCGGGGCATGGACGGATACGAGGACAGGGCGCATCTGGAGTGGTGGGCCAACCGATCGAGCTGCCTGGCGCGGATCCCTGTCCGGCTGGCCGCGGTGCCCGACTCCCGTGCGTGGGACGCCGTCGTCTCCCCGCCGCTGGACAGCGGTGCGAGTGAGGACATGCAGTTCCTGATCGAGGCCAGCCCGTACTTCACCCTTCGCTTCGACGACGACTCCGTGGCGGCGGTCGAGGTGGAGCGTGCCCCGGGAGCCGGCCGACTGCGGTTGAGCGCCGTTCCGGAGACGTGAGCGACAAGCGATGAGTGACGGCGAACTCCAGCAAAGAACAAAACAGAACAGAGAGCGGCCGGCCGGGCTCGGCGTCACGGTTCTCGACCGGTAGGCCCCCTGGGCCCCCGGATCAGCCCAACTGCCGGTACCGGCCCTTGAAGTACGTCAGCGGGCCGCCGTCCGCGCTCGGCACCGATGCCGTCAGTACGCGGCCGATGACGAGGGTGTGGTCGCCGGCGGGCACCCGCTGCTCGGTGCGGCACTCCAGGGTCGCCAGGGAGCCGCCCACCAGGAGCGCCCCGGACGCCTCACCGCGGACGTACGGGATGTCCTCGAAGAGCAGCCGGTCGCTGATACGGCCCTTCATCGCGAAGCGGCCCGCGACGTGGCGCTGGCTCTCGGAGAGCACGGAGACGGCCCACAGGGGCTGTTCGTCGAGCAGGTCGTCCATGCGGGAGCCCTCGCGCAGACTGACGAGGACCAGCGGCGGGTCCAGGGAGACGGACATGAAGGCCGTCGCCGTCATGCCGACGTCCTCGCCGCCCGGCCCGTCCGGATCCAGCGCGGGCTCGTGCGCGGTCACCAGAACCACGCCCGCGGCCAGCCGGGTCATGGCGGCGCGGAACTCGTCGTTGCTCACCCCCTCAGCATGCACGGAGGGGGTGGGCGCAGGGGCGGAGGGAGCGACAAGGGGAGTGTTCAGCACGCCGAAACGCTAGTCTCCGCCCCTGGCACGCCACATGGGGCCGTGGCCCGAACCGGGACCTACCTGGGTCCTAGGACCCGGGGGGCGCAGAACGGACACAACCGCTCACAGTGTCCGCACGACCTTCAGGCATGCGTTCAGTAAACACACAGGGAAAATGCAGAAACCCCACTCAATTGTTCATCTTCGGCTGTGACTTGAGTCACAGGAGCCATATTTTGTTGACCCTGTGTACCGAGTGGGCAGCGCGCTGTGATTCAGTGGCTGGGAGCTATGGAAGAAGCTACCGGGTAGTACGCGTTAGGGAACCAGGTACAGAGAACCAGGTACGCCGAAGACAACCCTGGAGTTGCTGCGAGGTCTCGAGGGGAGGGCGCATGGAGACCGAGTCGGAGCCCTATGTCCGTCTTGCGACCCTGCGGCAGCTGCATCAGGTGATGGCGGACATGAACACCGCGCGGAGCCTGGCGGACACGCTGCAGACCGTTGCCGACGGCGTCGTCACGGGCCTCGGCTACGAGCTGGCGTGTGTCAACCTCGTACGCCCGGACGGCGACCTCGTGGTCGCCGCGCTCGCCGGAAACTCCGCCGCCGAAGCACTCATCACCGGCCGCGTCGGCTCCCGCACCTCCTGGGACCGGCGGCTCAACATGGGCGAGGCCTGGGGCGACCTCAGGTTCATACCGCACACCGAGGGCTGGGTCCTCGACGACGACGACGTACCGCAGTGGTACACCGAAGGGCCCGCACCCCGGTTCGAGGACGAGTGGCACCCCTCCGACCGCCTCTTCGCCCCGATGTACACCGCGGGAGTCTCCGGCGCGAGCACCGGCGAGCTGATCGGCGTCCTGTCCGTGGACCGGCCGCGCAACGGCCGACGACCGGGCGCGTGGGGGCGCGAGGCGCTCCAGATGTACGCCTTCCAGGCCGCCATCGCGATCAGCAACGCGCGTCTACGCGCGAACATGCAGCGCGCCCTGGTCCGCCTCGAGCGCGAGCAGCAAGCCCTGCGCGCCAGCGAGGAGTCCTTCCGGCAGGCCTTCGAATACGCCCCGAGCGGCATGGCGATCGCGGAGATGGGCGGCGATCAGCACGGCCGCATCCTGCGCACGAACGACGCCCTGTGCCGTCTCCTCGGCCGCCCCGCCTCCGCGATGCGCCGCTACGCCTTCTCCGACCTCGTCCACCCCGAGGACATCGGCACACTGCTGCGGACCTCGGCGGAGGGCGGGCGCGCGGAGCTGAGACTCTGCCGCCGCGACAACACGTACGTCTGGGTGTCGCTGCGCAACTCCGTCGTCGCGGACGCCGCCGACGGCCCGCGCTTCCTGCTCACGCACGTCGAGGACATCGAGGAGCGCAAGCGCCGCGAGCTCCAGCTCGCCCACCGCGCCTCGCACGACTCGCTCACCGGCCTGCCGAACTCCGCCGAGCTGCGCTCCCGCCTCGGTTCCCGCATCTGCCGGCGCCCGCAGGCCGAGGTTCCGGGCGCGGTCGAGTCGCTGGACGCGGCGTACGGACACGGGCCGTACGCGGACCGGGCGGCCGAGCACGGCGGACCGGCCGGACACGACGGGCATGCCGGTGAGAACGGTCACGTCAGCGGGAACGGGCACGGCTTCGGCTTCGGGCCCGGCTCCGAGGCGTACGACGCCTTCGACCACCATGTGCACACCGTCGCGCCCGAGGGGGAGACGGACGACGGCGCCAAGGGGCTCGCGGTGCTCTTCTGCGACCTCGACGGCTTCAAGTCGATCAACGACCGGTTCGGGCACAACGCGGGCGACGCCGTGCTCATCGAGGTCGCCAGACGCCTGACGAACGGCGTCCGGGACGGCGACACGGTCGCCCGGCTCGGCGGTGACGAGTTCGTGGTGCTCGCCGACGGGCTCGGCAGAGCGGACGCGGCGGACCTCGCCGTACGGCTGCGGAACGCGATCATTCCGCCCATCCGTGTGGACGGCCGGGCCGTCCGGGTGGGCGCCAGCTTCGGCATCGGCTGGGCACAGTGCGGCATGACCGCGGACGAGGTGCTCAAATCCGCCGACGAACGTATGTACGTCGAGAAACGGTCTCGTCCCAAACAACATCGGCGTGCCGGATAAGTAGCAGGTCAGTGGGTTGGTGTGGTGAAGGCCCCCCGTTTGGCCCCCTGGGAGCGGGTAGGCTCGACATTCATCCATGTACCGCGTTTGAACCGCACCTGTTGAGGAGACCAAGGGATGACGCCCGGCAACAACGGCGCGAGCACGCCCGAGGACGACGACCCGTTCGGCTATCTCTACGCCGACGGTCAGGCCAACGGCGCCACCCCGCCCAGCGGAGGCGGCGGCTATGGCTACCCCGGCTCGGTCAACCGGGTGCGGGCGGTCGGCGAACGCCAGTACGGCGGCCAGCAGGCCCCCCAAGGCCAGCAGGCCCCGACCGCGCAGTACGGCCAGCAGGCCGCTCCGACCGCGCCCTACGGCCAGGTGCCGCAGCAGCAGGCGTACGGCCAGCAGCCCGGCTTCGGGCAGCCGAACGCGAACTACGCGGCGCCCGAGACGATGCCCGGCGGCGCGCCCACCACCCGGCACGCGCCCGTGGGCAATGGCAGGGGCCGTGGGCCGAACACCAAGGGCCTGCTGATCGGCGCGATCGCCGTGGTCGCCGCCGTCGTCATCGGCATCGGCATCGCCATGATGAACGGCGACTCGGGCGACGACGACACCACCGGCAACGAAGCGGGCTCCAGCCCGACCGCAACCGCCAGCGCCTCGCCCAGCGAGTCCGCGTCTCAGGGCACCGCGTCTCCGAAGGAGCTGCCGAAGGCGGACGCGAAGGTGGTGAAGCTGGGCACCGGCGTCACCACGGCTTCGGACGTCGCGGGCGCGAGCGCCGACGGCGGAGTCTATGTGACGGGCCTGAACGCCACGGGCGCCTCGGTCACCTGGACCGTCAACGGCATTCCGAAGGACGGTACGTACACCCTGTTCGCGCGCTACAGCGCGGCCGGCGACGACCAGCAGATGACGCTCACCATCAACGGCAAGACGTTCGGCAGCAAGCTGAGCATGAAGAACTACGCGAAGGCCGCAGACGGTGACTTCGCGAAGGGCTGGACGACGACCTTCGCTTGGCCCACCCTCACCAAGGGCACCAACACGATCTCCATCTCCTGCGGGGACGGCGACAAGTGCAACGTCCTCCTCGACCAGCTGTCGCTGAAGGCAGGCCAGGTCGAGAAGTAGCCGGGCGAGGAGGGGCGGCGGTCACGCCGCCGTCGCGTCCGCCGTCACCGCGATCTGGCCCACCAGCGTCTCGTAGGCCGCCCGGTCGAACTCGCCCGCCACCGGCGCCATGACGGTCGCAGCGGACAGGGCGACCGCGCGGGCCAGGCGCTCCGGCCAGGGCAGGTGCTCCACCAGGCCCGACAGCAGGCCCGCGACCGCCGAGTCGCCCGCGCCGGTCGGATTGCCGTGCACGCGCCGGGGCGGGGCGGCCCGCCACAGGCCCTCCGCGGTGTGGGCGAGCAGACCCTGAGCGCCCAGTGAGGCCACGACGGAGTGCGCGCCGCGCCTGCGGGCGTCCCTCGTCGCCTGCAACGGCTCGTGGGAGCCGGTGAGTTCGGCCAGTTCCTCGGCGTTCGGCTTGACCAGGTCGGGGCGGGCGGCGACCCCGCGGCGCAGCGGTTCGCCACTGGTGTCGAGAAGGACCGGGACGGCCGTCGCGCGGGCGGTGCGGATCAGTCCGGCGTACGCCCCCACCGGCACCCCCGGTGGCAGGCTGCCGCACAGGGCCACCGCCGAGGCGGAGCGCAGCAGATCCTCGTACGCCTCCTGGAAGGCGCCCCACTCCGTGGGGGCTATCTCTGGGCCGGGCTCGTTGAGTTGAGTCGTGTCACCGGTCGTCGTGTCGACCACCGCGATCGTGCGGCGGGTCGATCCGGTGACGGGGACGAGTGCGTCCACCACGCCTGGGGTGCCCGTGAGGTGGTCCTGGACGACGCGGCCCGTCGCGCCGCCGGTGAAGCCCGTGACCGTCACCTCGTGACCGAGGGCCGCGAGCACCCGGGCCACGTTCAGGCCCTTGCCGCCGGGGCGTTCGGTCACCTCGGTCACCCGGTGAGAGGTGTGTGGGCGCAGGGCGCGTACGCGATACGTGATGTCGAGAGCGGTGTTCAGCGTGACCGTGAGGATCACTGGGGCCGACCTCCCTCGCACTGCGACTCGTTGTTTCCGGAGGCCCGATCATGCCAAAAACAACGTCGGTCGGCCCAGTCCCCCGGGCTGACCGCCGTACGTCACGTAGCCTCCAACGAGTCGGAGAATCACCCCAGTTGTGGGTCAACCACCCATTCGCCTCGCCGCATCACGCCCTTGAGCGCGAAGTCGGTGTCCAGGATCACCAGGTCGGCGTCCTTGCCCGGCTCCAGGGAGCCCACCCGGTCGTAGCGGCCCAGCAGGCGGGCCGGGTTGGCGGACAGGGCCGCGACGACGTCCTCGACCGGCAGCCGGTCGACCGTCACCGCCCGCTGGAAGGCCCGGTCCAGCGTGAGCGTGGAGCCCGCGATCGAGCCGCCCTCCACCAGCCGCGCCACACCGTCGCTGACCTCGACCTCCAGCGGGCCGAGCAGATAGCGGCCGTCGCCGAAGCCCGCCGCGTCCATGGCGTCGGTGATGAACGCCACCCGGTCCGCGCCCGCATGACGGAACGCCAGCTGGAGGGCGGCGGGGTGCAGATGCGTGCCGTCGTTGATCAGCTCGACGGTGATCCGGTCGTCCTCCAGGAGGGCGGCGATCGGGCCGGGGGCGCGGTGTCCGAGCGTGGGCATCGCGTTGAACAGATGCGTCGCCACGGTCGCGCCCGCGTCGATCGCCTCCCGCGTCTGCTCGTACGTCGCGTCCGTGTGCCCGATCGCCGCGATCACCCCGTGCTCGGCCAGCAGGCGTACGGAGTCGATGCCGCCCGGCAGTTCGGTGGCGAGCGTGACCATCGTGGCCCGGCCGCGTGCCGCGTCGATCAGCTTGCGGACCTCCGCCGGGTCCGGGTCGCGCAGCAGCTCCTCGGAGTGCGCGCCCTTGCGGCACGGCGAAATGAACGGGCCCTCGAAGTGGATCCCGGCGATGTCGCCCTGCTCGGCCAGCTCGCTCAGCAGCCCGGCGCGCTGGGCCAGCCCGTCCATGTCACCGGTCACCGTCGAGGCGACAAGGGTGGTGGTGCCGTGCAGCCGGTGGGTGTGGATGCCCTTCAGGACCTCGTCGACGGTCCCGGAGGTGAAGGACGCGCCGCCGCCGCCGTGGTTGTGCAGATCGACGAAGCCGGGGACCAGCCAGTGGTTTCGTACGTCGATGACCTGGGCGTTCTCGGGAGCGGTGGCGGCGATCCGCGCACCCTCGACGATCACTCGGCCGTCGTCCACGATCCCCGTGGGCAGTACCACCCGAGCACCGGCGAGAACCTTGCTAGTGGCCATCAAGTGGTTACCTCCGAGGGGTGACGGTAGCGGTCAGGAGATCCCAGGCCAGCAGCCCGGCGCCGAGACATCCGGCGGTGTCGCCGAGGGCTGCCGGGACGATCGACGGCAGCTTCTGGAAAGTGATGCGCCGCCGGACGGCGTCCCGCAGCGGCGTGAACAAGGTTTCCCCGGCCTCGGCCAGACCGCCGCCGATGATCAGGGTGCGCGGATCCAGCAGGGTGAGCGCGGTGACGAGCCCGTCGGCGAGCGCGTCGACGGCGTCCCGCCAGACGTCCTGTGCGCGGGGGTCCCCGGACCCGACCGCCTGCGCGCAGTCCGCCGCGTCCGCCGCCGGATCCCCGGACACCCGGGCCCAGGCCTCGCTGACGGCCGCCGCGGACGCGTACCGTTCCAGGCAGCCGTGCTGCTCGCACGGACACGGGGTGCCCCCGGGGCGTACGACGATGTGGCCGATCTCGCCCGCGAAGCCGTGCGCGCCCGCCTCGACGCCGCCGTCGATGCCGATCGCGCCCGCGATGCCGGTGCCGAGGGCGATGAAAAGGAAGCGGTCGGCGCCCTGCCCCGCGCCGACCCGGCCTTCCGCCAGTCCGCCGGTGCGCACGTCGTGCCCGAGCGCCACCGGTACCCCGCCCAGCCGGTCGCCCAGCAGTCGGCGCATCGGGACGTCGCGCCAGCCGAGGTTGGCGGAGTACACCGCGATGCCGCGGCCGGCGTCGACGATGCCGGGGACGGCGACTCCGGCCGCCGCCGCGGGCTCGCCGAGGTGCAGCTCGCCGTACCCGCGCAGCTCGGCCGCGAAGTCGAGGATCGCGTCGACCACGGCGTCCGGACCGCGCTGTCGGCCGGTGGCGCGGCGGGCCTGGTGGAGCAGCTCGCCCCCGGCCCCGACCAAGGCGGCCTTCATCCCGGTGCCGCCCACATCGAGGGCGATGACATGTCTCACGGGGGACAGTCTCGCCCCTTACCCCAGGAGAGGTCTAGTCCACTCGGGTGGTGTAGACCTTGCATCCGCATGCCGAGACAGATGCAACGGGTGCGGAAGCAAAGAGTGTGAAGCCAATGTGGAGTCAGTGTGCAGGGGTTGGGAGAAAGAGCAGTGCAGCGGCGTAGGACAGGACTGATCGCGGTGGCATCCGCCTTGGGCATGACGGCGGCCCTCACGGGCTGCGGCGGCTCCGGCGATTCCGAGGACGTGACGCTCAAACTCGTGGCCGCCGACTACGGCGACTCCAAGGCCAACAGCTCCCAGAAGTACTGGGACGAACTCGTCAAGGAGTACGAGGCCGACCACCCGAGGGTCAAGGTCGAGGTCAGCGTCTACTCCTGGACCGACGTCGACCGCAAGGTCAAGGAGATGGTCGCGGCGGGCAAGGCCCCCGACATGGCGCAGATCGGCGCGTACGCCGACTACGCGGCGAAAGGCCAGCTCTACCGGGTCGACGACGTGCTCTCCATACCCGTCCAGGCCGACTTCATGTCGCAGCTCACCGAGGCCGGGCAGATGAACCGGGTGCAGTACGGCATGCCGTTCGCCGCCTCCACGCGGCTGCTCTTCTACAACAAGAAGCTCTTCTCGCAGGCCGGCCTCACCCCGCCGCAGAGCTGGAGCGAGCTCGCCGCCGACGCCGCGGCGCTCAAGGCCGAGGGCGTCGAGATCCCGTACGCGCTGCCCCTGGGGCCCGAGGAGGCGCAGGCGGAGACCATGCAGTGGCTGCTGAGCGGCGGTGACGGCTACACCGACGACGTCGGCACCTACGGCCTCGACTCCGAACAGAACGTCAGCACCCTCACCTGGATCAAGGACGAACTGGTCGACAAGGGCCTCACCGGACCCGTCGCGCCTGCGAAGCTCAATCGTGCCGCCGCGTTCGCCGCGTTCACGCGCGGCGAGGTCGGGATGCTGAACGGGCACCCCACGCTGATGAAGACGGCCGCCGAGAAGGGCGTGAAGTTCGGCATGGTGCCGATGCCCGGCGCCAACGGCAATCCCGGAGCCACGCTGGGTGTCGCCGACTGGATGATGGCCTTCAAGAAGAACGGCCACGGTGAGCAGATCGGCGACTTCCTCGACTTCGTCTACTCCGAGAAGAACGTGCTCGCCTTCTCCCACGAGTACGACCTGCTGCCGGTCACCACGTCCGCGTCCGAGGCCATGGCCGTCGACAAGGACGACAAGGACTTGGCCCCGTTCCTCGACGAGCTCCCCTCCTCCCAGCTCTACCCGGCCGGCAAGACCTCCTGGGCGTCCGTCAGCGCCGACATCAAGCAGCAGATCGGCAAGGCGGTCTCCTCGGGCGGCAGTCCGTCCAGCGTCCTCGGCAGCCTTCAGCGCGCGGCGACGATCCGGGACGCCTCGGAGTAGCACTGTCGGTGGCGGCGGTTACGGTGCTGTCCATGGACGAGCTGAGCGCGCGGGAGCAGGGGATCCTCGCCATGGAGCGCCGGGGCTTCACCGGCCCCGGTGCCAAGGAGCGGGCGATACGGGAGCAGCTGGGGCTGGCTCCCGTGCGCTACTACCAGCTGCTCAACGCCCTCCTCGACGATCCGCGGGCCCTCGTCCATGATCCGGTGACGGTGAATCGGCTGCGGCGGGTGCGGGAGGCCCGGCGGGCCGAGCGTTGACCTTGGGGGCTCCGCCCCCGACTCCGGCTGCGGGCGGTAGCCCCCGCACGGCCGGACCACGTATGGCTCGATGAGCCGTGGGTGCGCCCGCGCCCGGCCGGATAAGGTCACCGTATGGGCAGCCATTCGGAACCCCCGGAAGCCACGGACTCCTTGCCGACGCCGACGACGCCCGCCGGGCGTGACGGTCTCGACGCCATCCTCGCGCGGCCCGACCGCGCAGTGATCGCCCTCGATTTCGACGGAACGCTCGCCCCGATCGTCCCCGACCCGGAGCAGGCCCGCGCCCACCCCGACGCGGTCCCCGCCCTCGCGGCCCTCGCCCCGAAGGTCGCCGCCGTCGCCGTCGTCACCGGCCGCCCGGCCGGCGTCGCGGTCCGCCACGGCGGCTTCGCGGGCGTGCCGGGGCTGGAGCACCTCGTCGTCCTCGGCCATTACGGCGCCGAACGCTGGGACGCGGTGAGCGGCACCGTCAACGCCCCCGCCCCCCACCCCGGCGTCTCCGCCGTCCGCGCCGAGCTGCCCGGGTTCCTGGACGGGATCGGAGCGTGGCAGGGCACCTGGATCGAGGAGAAGGGGCGCGCGGTCGCCGTCCACACGCGCCGTGCGACGGATCCGCAGGCCGCGTTCGAGGCCCTGCGCGAGCCGCTCACCGAACTCGCCGCCCGACACGGCCTGATCGTCGAACCCGGTCGGATGGTCCTCGAACTCCGTCCCCCGGGCATGGACAAGGGCGTCGCCCTCCTGGAGTACGCCCGCGGGGTCGGCGCCGAAGCCGTCCTCTACGCCGGCGACGACCTCGGCGATCTCCCCGCCTTCGCCGCCGTCGACAAACTCCGCTCCGACGGCGTCCCGGGCCTCCTGGTGTGCAGCGGCAGCTCGGAGGTCGCCGAGCTGGCAGACCGAGCGGACCTGGTGGTCGACGGCCCGGCAGGAGTCGTACGCCTACTCAGCGCACTGGCGACAAGGCTGGAGTGACAGGCCCCCGCAGGCCCGCACCCGGCCCCCTCAGCCCTCCAACTCCCGCAACTGCTCAAGAAACCACTGCGCCGGAGGCAAGGCCGTAGCCGCGGCGGCAAGCCGTTTCGTACGCTCGGCCCGCTCCTCCACCGGCATCGTCAGCGCCGCGTGCAGCGCGGCCGCCGTGCCGACCACGTCGTACGGGTTCACCCCGATCGCGTCCTCGCCCAGCTCCTCGTACGCCCCGGCCTCCCGGGACAGCACCAGCACGCACCCCTCGTCGGAGACGACCGGCATCTCCTTGGCGACGAGGTTCATGCCGTCCCGGATGGGGTTGACGAGGGCGACGTCGGCCAGCCGGTACGCGGCCAGGGAGCGGGCGAAGTCGTCCTTGACGTGAAGCACGACGGGGGTCCAGCCCGGTGTTCCGTACCGGGAGTTGATCTCGGTCGCCAGACGCTGCACCTCGGCCGTGTAGTCCCGGTACACGGCGAGATCCTGGCGGGACGGGTACGCGAAGGCCACGTGGACGACGCGCTCGCGCCAGGACGGCTGGTCGTCGAGCAGCTGTCGGTACGCCAGCAGGCCCCGCACGATGTTCTTCGACAGCTCGGTCCGGTCGACCCGCACGATCGTCTTCCGGCCGGCCCCGATCTGCTCACGCAGCGTGACCATCCGTTCAGCGACGTCCGCCTCGTGCGACCGCTTCCGCAGGAAGTCCGCGTCCGCTCCGAGACCGTGCACGCCGATCCGGGTGTCACCGAGGCCGCCGACGAGCTCGCCCGCGCACGCCGTGAACGCGTCCGCCCAGCGGTGCGTCAGGAAGCCCAGCCGGTCCGCGCCGAGCATGCCGCGCAGCACCTGCTCGGCGATGTCGTCGGGCAGCATCCGGAAGTAGTCGACCGGCGCCCAGGGGGTGTGGGAGAAATGGCCGATACGCAGGTCGGGGCGGAGTTCGCGGAGCATTCCGGGGACGAGGGTCAGGTGGTAGTCCTGTACGACCACCACGGCCCCGTCGGCCGCCGAGTCGGCCAGCGCCTCGGCGAACGCCCGGTTGTACGCCTCGTACGCCGCCCACTGGCGCCGGAATTCGGCGTCGAAGACCGGCTCCAGCGGCGTCTGGTACAGCATGTGGTGGACGAACCACAGCACGGAGTTCGCGATGCCGTTGTACGCGTCGGCGTGCACCCCGGCGTCGATGTCCAGCATCCGCACGCCGTCCTCGCCGATCCCGCGCCGGACCGCCTCGCGGTCGCCGTCGCCGAGCGCGGAGCACACCCACAGCGCGCCCGCGTCCGGCCCGATCGCCGACAGGCCCGAGACCAGCCCGCCTCCGCCGCGCCGGGCGTGGAGCGAGCCGTCCTCTCGCACCTCGTACGAGACCGGGCCGCGGTTGGAGGCGACGAGGATTCGATGGGTGCCGTGCGTTGAGGCCATGCCACCAAACCTAGCCCGGCGCCGAAACGCTCAAACGTTCCTCTACGCGGCCCGCCTCTTTACGTACTCGGAGATCTCCGCCATCGGAGGCCTTTCCTCCGTGTCCACCGAGTGGGTGCGCGGCTCGAAACCGTCCTCGCCCCGTTCGAACTGGGTGAGGGCCGGTCGGATGAGGTGTCCGCGGGCCAGCCGGAGCTGCGCCGTGCGGTAGATCGCGGCGGACATGCGGCCCAGCGCCTGCCCGTCCTGGTGCCGGTGCTTGCGCACTCCCACGTCGACCTGGGCGAGCGCGTCCAGGCCCACCAGGTGCAGTGCGTCGATGAGCATGCCCAGCTCGACGCCGTACCCGACGGGGAAGGGGAGCTGTTCGAGAAGGGAGCGGCGGGCCGCGTACTCGCCGCCGAGCGGCTGGACGAAGCCGGCCAGTTGCGGCCAGTGCATGTTGAGCAGGGGGCGGGCCATGAGTTCGGTGACGCGGCCGCCCTGGCCGGCGGCGGAGCCCAGCGGTCTGTCATACATCGCTTTGACGAGGTCCACGCCGGGCTCGGTGAGCAGCGGCCCCACGATCCCGGAGACGAAGTCCGACGAGAACTCCTTCAGATCGGCGTCGATGAAGCAGACGATGTCCCCACTGGTCACCAGGAGTGACCGCCACAGGACCTCGCCCTTGCCGGGGGCGGCCGGGATGCGCGGCAGGATCTCGTCCCGGTGCACGACTCGCGCACCCGCCGCGGCGGCCACCTCCGAGGTGCGGTCCGTCGAGCCCGAGTCGATGACGACTATCTCGTCGACGAGGGGCACCTGCTGCATCAGGTCGTGGCGGATGACGGCGACGATCTCGCCGACCGTCTCCTCCTCGTTGAGCGCGGGCAGTACGACACTGACCGTCGACCCTGTGGTGCGTTTCGCGGCCATGAGCTGGTGGAGCGGGCGATCGGTCACGGACCAGGAGCGTGTGCTCAGCCAGCGCTCGACTTCCTTCAGCACAGTCTGCGGCTCCTCACTGTCTGATCACCCGGTTTCTCACGGTGTGATCCATCTCGCGGTTCGGACGACTATCTCAACTGTCCTGGCCTTCGGTTACAGTCTTGAACAACGCGGATGACCATCGCATTGCGTAGATCGTCCGCACACAATCGAATACCGCTCATCCAGAGGGGCAGAGGGATACGGCCCGTTGAAGCCCCGGCAACCCTCCAGCCGGTCTCGTACGACCACCGACTACGTCGTCGTCGCGAGGCTCCCGGCTCGGGAAGGTGCCAAATCCGTCTCACGGCGAAGTGCGTCGTGAGGAAGATGAGGAGAAAGGGCCTCGCCTCCATGGCTGCGCAGACCGTCGCAAGCACCACCGCTAGCGCCACCGAAAGCACTACGAACAGCGTAGACGGTGTCGATCTCGGACCCGCCGCCGCGCTTTCCTGCCGCGAGTGCGGTCACCGTGTGCCCCTCGGCCCGGTTTTCGCCTGCGAGGAGTGTTTCGGCCCGCTGGAGATCGCGTACGACTTCTCGGCCTACGAAACCGAGGAGCTCCGCAAGCGCATCGAAGCGGGCCCCGCGAACATCTGGCGCTACGCGCCGCTGCTGCCCGTCCCGGCCGACGTGGCCGACAAGCCGAACATCAACCCCGGCTGGACCAAGCTCGTCAAGGCCGACAACCTGGCCCGCGAGCTGGGCGTCGACCCCGGCAAGCTCTTCGTCAAGGACGACTCCGGCAACCCGACGCACTCCTTCAAGGACCGCGTCGTCGCCCAGGCCATCGAGGCCGCCCGCGCTTTCGACTTCACCACCCTCTCCTGCTCCTCCACCGGCAACCTCGCCGGTGCGGTGGGCGCCGCCGCCGCCCGGGCCGGCTTCCGCTCCTGTGTGTTCATCCCGCACGACCTGGAGCAGGGCAAGGTCGTCATGGCCGCGATCTACGGCGGCGAGCTCGTCGGCATCGAGGGCAACTACGACGACGTGAACCGTTTCTGCTCCGAGCTGATCGGCGACCCGGCCGGCGAGGGCTGGGGCTTCGTCAACGTCAACCTGCGGCCGTACTACGCGGAGGGGTCGAAGACGCTCGCGTACGAGATCTGCGAGCAGCTCGGCTGGCAGCTCCCCGACCAGCTGGTGATCCCCATCGCCTCCGGGTCGCAGCTGACGAAGATCGACAAGGGCTTGCAGGAGCTGATCAAGCTCGGTCTGGTCGCGGACAAGCCGTACAAGATCTTCGGTGCGCAGGCCGAGGGCTGCTCGCCGGTGTCCGTCGCCTACAAGGCCGGCCACGACGTCGTACGCCCGCAGAAGCCCAACACCATCGCCAAGTCGCTCGCCATCGGCAACCCGGCCGACGGGCCGTACGTGCTCGACATCGCGCGACGGACGGGCGGGGCCGTGGAGGACGTCAACGACGAGCAGGTCGTCGACGCGATCAAGCTGCTGGCCCGGACCGAGGGCATCTTCGCGGAGACCGCCGGTGGAGTGACGGTGGGTGTGGCGAAGAAGCTGATCGAGAACGGTCTTCTCGACCCGACGCTGACGACCGTCGTCCTCAACACCGGGGACGGGCTCAAGACGCTGGACGCGGTGGCGGGGACGGGGTTGACGGCGACCATTCGTCCCAACCTGGAGTCGTTCCGTGAGGCCGGGCTCGCGTAGGGCTTCGCCAGGAGGGTTCCTTTCGCGCTGCGGGCCGTGGCCGGCTGGTCGCGCCCACGCGGTGGAGCCGCACATGTCACCGCCCCGCGCCCCTCACGAGGCGCTGTACTCGACCGGAGGTCATCACCCATGAGCGTCAACGTCCGCATCCCCACCATCCTGCGCACCTACACCGGCGGCAAGGCCGAGGTGAAGGCCGAGGGCGGGACCCTCGGCGAGGTCATCGCGGATCTGGAGAAGAACCACACGGGCATCTCCGCCCGCGTGCTGGACGACCAGGGCAAGCTGCGCCGGTTCGTCAACGTGTACGTCAACGACGACGACGTCCGTTTCGAGCAGGGACTGGAGACGGCGACGCCGGACGGCGCGGGCGTCTCGATCATTCCGGCGGTCGCCGGAGGCTGATCGCCGGCCCGGATCGTTACCCTCGGTAACTCCGAATACGCAGAGTTCATCGAATTGCCCCCTCCGTGAGAGAAGCGGAGGGGGCAATTCTGTATGGTTGAGCGCGGTACAGTTGGGGAAGCTGCTTCGCTTTCCATGCCGGATGCATATGAGCTTCAGTGATTTCCCGGCCGGTTGCCCGATAAGAAGTAGCCAAAGTGCCCCACCTTTTTGAGCCGTTTATGGCATTTATGGGGCCCGACTTGCCCTGAATCCTTGCTAATTCTCCGCATATTTCCGATCGGGCGCGCTCGGAATTCTCGTCCGATTGACCTGTTGCAGAGGGCAGTTGGACAGATACATTCAGCCGCGGTCGACGCGTTCCGGCGCACACCCCCAACCGTTGGGGGGTGAGGTCTGACCCGGGCCCGCGAAGTGCGGTCCTGTGCAAGGGCCAGTAATAGGGGAGTTAGGCATGGCTCAGGGCACCGTCAAGTGGTTCAACGCGGAGAAGGGGTACGGCTTCATCGCGGTCGACGGTGGTGCGGATGTTTTCGTCCACTACAGCGCGATTCAGATGGACGGCTACCGCACCCTGGAAGAGGGTCAGCGGGTCGATTTCGAGATCTCGCAGGGCCAGAAAGGGCCGCAGGCGGACATGGTCCGACTCGCGGCCACCGGCTGAAGCACGCGCCGACTGACTGTTCGACGTGACGAAGGGCTCGTATCCCCACCAGGGGGTGCGGGCCCTTCGGTCTGTCCGTCTGCCTGCCGGTCGGCCCGCCCGGCCGCCCGTCTGTCCGGCCGACCGTGCGCGCCCCCGTGTTCACCTGCGGATCGGCCGGAGCCGCTTGCACTCGGCAGGGGCGAGTGCTAATCATTGGCGTTAGCACTCTGAAGGTGAGAGTGACAACGAGGACCGGGTCGGTGAGGCCCGCAGGCCAAGTGGGGCAAGGAACCACGAGGTATGCAGGCCGTCCGTCGCGGGCGCCAGCGCGGTCCGGAGCAATCCACCCCAGTCCGGGAGGACCACTTCACATGGCCAAGATCATCGCGTTCAACGAGGAGGCGCGGCGAGGCCTCGAGCGCGGCATGAACCAGCTCGCGGACGCCGTCAAGGTCACCCTTGGCCCCAAGGGCCGCAACGTCGTCCTCGAGAAGAAGTGGGGTGCCCCCACGATCACCAACGATGGTGTTTCCATCGCCAAGGAGATCGAGCTCGAGGACCCGTACGAGAAGATCGGCGCCGAGCTGGTCAAGGAAGTCGCCAAGAAGACGGACGACGTCGCCGGTGACGGTACGACCACCGCGACCGTTCTCGCGCAGGCGCTGGTCCGCGAGGGCCTGCGCAACGTAGCCGCGGGTGCCAACCCGATGGCCCTCAAGCGCGGTATCGAGAAGGCCGTCGAGGCCGTCTCCGGTGCCCTGCTCGAGCAGGCCAAGGATGTCGAGACCAAGGAGCAGATCGCTTCCACGGCCTCCATCTCCGCCGCCGACACCCAGATCGGCGAGCTCATCGCCGAGGCGATGGACAAGGTCGGCAAGGAAGGCGTCATCACCGTCGAGGAGTCCCAGACCTTCGGTCTGGAGCTGGAGCTCACCGAGGGTATGCGCTTCGACAAGGGCTACATCTCGGCGTACTTCGCCACCGACATGGAGCGTATGGAGGCCGTCCTCGACGACCCGTACATCCTGATCGCCAACTCGAAGATCGCCAACGTCAAGGACCTGCTCCCGCTCCTCGAGAAGGTCATGCAGTCGGGCAAGCCGCTGCTGATCATCGCCGAGGACGTCGAGGGCGAGGCTCTGTCGACGCTGGTCGTCAACAAGATCCGTGGCACCTTCAAGTCCGTCGCCGTCAAGGCCCCGGGCTTCGGTGACCGCCGCAAGGCCATGCTCGGCGACATCGCCATCCTCACGGGCGGCGAGGTCATCTCCGAGGAGGTCGGCCTCAAGCTGGAGAACGCCGGGATCGACCTGCTCGGTCGCGCCCGCAAGGTCGTCATCACCAAGGACGAGACCACGATCGTCGACGGCTCCGGCTCCGCCGACCAGGTCGCCGGTCGCGTCAACCAGATCCGTGCCGAGATCGAGAACTCGGACTCGGACTACGACCGCGAGAAGCTCCAGGAGCGCCTGGCGAAGCTGGCCGGCGGCGTGGCCGTCATCAAGGCCGGTGCCGCCACCGAGGTCGAGCTCAAGGAGCGCAAGCACCGCATCGAGGACGCCGTTCGCAACGCGAAGGCGGCCGTCGAGGAGGGCATCGTCGCCGGCGGTGGCGTGGCCCTCATCCAGGCTTCCTCGGTCTTCGAGAAGCTGGAGCTGACGGGTGACGAGGCGACCGGCGCCAACGCCGTGAAGCTCGCGCTGGAGGCCCCGCTCAAGCAGATCGCCGTCAACGGTGGTCTCGAGGGTGGCGTCATCGTCGAGAAGGTGCGCAACCTGCCCGTCGGCCACGGCCTGAACGCCGCGACCGGTGAGTACGTCGACATGATCGCCGAAGGCATCATCGACCCGGCGAAGGTCACGCGCTCTGCCCTGCAGAACGCCGCGTCCATCGCCGCGCTGTTCCTCACCACCGAGGCCGTCATCGCCGACAAGCCGGAGAAGGCCGCCGCGGCCGCTCCGGGCGGCATGCCGGGCGGTGACATGGACTTCTGATCCCTTCCGGATCAGCTCTGTCCTTACGTTTCGAGGGCGGCATCCCCACTCCAGGGGGTGCCGCCCTCGGGCGTGTCCGGGGTCACAGAAGGAGGCGGAGGGCGGCGGAATGCCATGGCCGACGGGTCGGTTGTCGTTGTAAGCGCAGTTAATGCACGTGCACATATCATGTGCCGTTCGCCACCTGCTCGATGTCCGCCCGACCTCTCCGAGGAGCCCCCACGTGACGCTCGACGTCTCCGTCTCCCGCGCCGCCGAGATACTGTCCCGCCCCGTCTCGCTGAACGGCCTGACCGTCCCGAACCGGATCGCGATGGCGCCGATGACCAGGCAGTTCTCGCCGGGCGGCGTCCCGGGTGAGGATGTGGCCGGGTACTACGCCCGCCGCGCTGCCGCGGGCGTCGGTCTCATCGTCACGGAAGGCACGTACGTCGGCCACGACTCGGCCGGGCAGAGCGACAGGATCCCGCGCTTCCATGGCGCGGAGCAGCTCGAGGGCTGGACGAAGGTCGCCGACGCCGTGCACGCGGCGGGCGGCACGATCGTGCCGCAGCTGTGGCACATCGGCATGGTGCGCGAGGCGGGCCAGCCGCCGTTCGCGGACGCGCCCGCGGTCGGCCCCTCGGGCCTCCGCCTCGATGGCACGTCCGGTGCGGGCAAGGCGATGACCCAGTCCGACCTGGACGATGTCATCGCCGCGTTCGCCGAGGCCGCGGCCACCGCCGAGCGCATCGGCTTCGACGGGGTCGAACTGCACGGCGCGCACGGCTACTTGATCGACCAGTTCCTGTGGTCGGGCACCAACCGGCGCACGGACGCGTACGGCGGTGACCCCATCGCCCGTACGAAGTTCGCGGCGGAGATCGTCGCCGCGGTACGCGACTCGGTCTCGTCCGACTTCCCCGTCCTCTTCCGCTACTCGCAGTGGAAGTCCGACAACTACGACGCCCGGCTCGCGGAGACCCCCGAGGAGCTGGAGGCCATCCTGACCCCGCTCGCCGCGGCCGGCGTGGACGCCTTCCACGCCTCCACCCGCCGCTACTGGCTCCCGGAGTTCGACGGCTCGGACCTGAACCTGGCGGGCTGGACGAAGAAGCTGACGGGCAAGCCCACCATCACCGTCGGCTCGGTCGGCCTCGACGGCGACTTCATCAAGGCCTTCCAGGGCGAGGGCTCCCCGGTGGCGGCCCTCGACAACCTCCTGGACCGCCTGGAGCGCGACGAGTTCGACCTCGTCGCCGTGGGCCGCGCCCTGCTCCAGGACTCGGAGTGGGCGGCGAAGGTGCTGGACGGACGGTTCGGTGAGCTGGGGGCGTACGACCCGAAGGCGCTGAGGACGCTCAGCTGAAGCGTCCTTCACGCTTCGAGGGCGGCACCCTGTCTCCGAACGGGTGCCGCCCTCGGGCGTTGCCGGTCACGGCGCTCCCGCGTCGTCCTCGGCTTTGATGGCCCGCAGGACGGGACGCAACTGCCACCGCACCGCCCAGCCGGTGACCGACCGGCCGATGCGCAGTCGCCGCCTGGTCGGGTCGAAGCGCAGGAAGCGGGCGTGGTCGCCGGAGTCGAACGTGATGACTCCCCTCAGGGCGTAGTCCCGTCTGCCGTTCGTGGCGCGCTTCGGATACGCCAGGCCCGGATGGTCCGGAAGCTTCAGCCGCGCCGAGGGGGCAACCGCCCTCCTGAACTCCTCGTACACCGGTGGGTCGTGGAAGACCGCAAGCAGCAGCCGGGACGGCGGCAGGAGGCGTGAAGCCTCCACGAACTCCCAGACCGTGCCCGGTCCGGGACCCGTGACGAGGACGACCAGCCGTGCGCGGAGCATCAGTTGGCGGACGGTGTCCTGCCAGTCGTCCAGCGGGAGATAGAAGCGGCGTGCTCCGGCAAAGGGCAGGTCCTCGCCGGGGCGGCCGACGGCGACCAACGGTCCCACCCGGCGGAAGAGACGAGCGACTCCCTCCTCCAAGGTGCGCGCGGACACGAGAAAGCCGTACGGGGTATTGGCGAGCCGCGAGAGCTGCTCCATCTCGGCGCCCGTCATGTCGTCGGCGAAGGGCCGCAGGTAGAGAACGAAGGGGCCGTCCCCGATGTCTTCGGGCGAGGACAGGGCCGGATTCAGATGGCGTCGGCCACGGCGCGACACGAGCCGCCCTAAGTGGAACAGTTGCACGATGCCGTACATGGCGAAGATGTGTCCCACAGTCGAGGGCCACGAGCGGAGCCCCGGATAGTCGACGAACCGGAACCAGAACAGCAATCCGACGTAGATGGCGCCGATCCGCAGGACGAGACCGGCCGTCCGCAGAGCCCACCCCCGGACCGCGGAAGAGCGCTGTACAGGGGCACGAGTGCGGGTCCACCGTCGGCTCACGGGATCGTCCCGCCGCCAGCCCACGGGATCGTGCTGCTGCCAGCTCACAGTGCCAGGACCAGGAAGCCCAGCAGATACGAGACGGCGAAGACGAGCGGCACCCACTGCTCGATCAGGGACAACTGGAGGTAGCGCCGCCAGTCGCGGCCCTCGCCGAGGGCGTGCCACTCCGCGCGGGAGTAGGCGTAGGCGGGCAGCCGCTCCTCGAACGTGCCGATGACGGCCCACTTGACCCGGTTGAGCTGGCGGTAGGACCGTACGAGCACGAACCAGGACAGGCACATGGACAGCAGTACCAGCAGGCCGGGCAGGAGCAGCCAGACCGAGACTCCCTCGCGCAACTCGGGTAATGCCGTGGCCAGCAGCGTGACCAGGGCACTGTTGACGGTGAGAAAGAAGGTGTTCGACGCGTTGCGACGAGCGCTTACCCGGTCGGCCATCTCCACACACAGCTTGTACTGCTCGAACAGAGCCGTTCGGTACCGGTCGGAGGAGTCCGTGTAGTCGGTCGGGCCTATGGCCTCGTTCCAGAGAGCGTCCCGCATCTCGGTCATGCGGGCATGATGCCGGTGTGGCCCTCGTCCCACCAGACCGTCGTAGATGCGGCGGAGGCGCGGGGGAGGAGACCAGCCCCCTGGGATAGGGTCGGCCGCGCGGCGTCCCGGACGTGCCGCCCGCCTGATCGGAGCCGACCGTGACGACCCTCGCGACGACCGGGCACATGGATCTCACCAAGGTCAGTGCCCCCCTCGTGCGCTCGGCGCTCGACGAGCTTCTGAAGCGGTACGCGGACGGGGAACTCGTCGGCCTTTCCTGTATCGCTGAGGGCGCCGACTCGCTGTTCGCCGAGGCGCTGCTCGCCGCGGGCGGGCGGCTGATCGCCGTGATTCCCTCGCGTGACTACCGCGGTCGGCAGGTCACGCCTTCCCATGCGCAGGCCTTCGACCGGTTCGTCGAGGCCGCCGACCAGGTGCTCGTGATGCCGTATGAGACGGCCGGGCGCGCGGCGTACGAGGCTGCCAACGCTGTGTTGCTCGACCGGGCAGACCGCCTTGTCGCCGTATGGGACGGCACCCCGCCGACCGGCAAAGGGGGTGGCACCGCGGACGTGGTCGTCCGAGCCCGTGAGGTGGGCCTGCCTGTGGACGTGGTCTGGCCGGAGGGCGCGGAGCGGGGAGCTCGGGGTCAGTCGGCGTAGTCCTTGAGCTTCTCGGTTTCCAGGGTGATGTTCACGGGGGCGGGGAGCTCGACCGAGGATCCCCACGGGTAAGAGGGGGCCTGCTGGTAGCGGCCTTCCTTCGGCTCGCTGAACACGGTGACGGTGTTGTTGTCGCGGTCGATGAGGAGGTATACGGGGATGTCGGCCTCCGCGTAGCCGATGGGCTTGTCGATCCGGTCGCGCTGGTCGGTGTCCCGGTCGTGGGAGGTGATCTCGACGGCCATGAGTACGCCATCGGTTTCGGACCATTCGCCGTCGCCCCTGAAGCGGTCCACTGGTGCGAGGGTTCCGTCCGTCCTGGCGCGGCCCTTGCGATAGGCCTCGGCCTTGACACCCCGTTCGGGTGCGAGATCCAACTCCGGGCGTTGCTGCATGCACTGGCGGAGCAGCCACATGAAGATCGAAGTGTGGTTGCCGTCGGGCATGGCCTTGACCTCTAGTTTTCCGTTGATGTACTCAAGTCGCACACCCTCGGGCGCCCGGCTCTCCA
This sequence comes from Streptomyces sp. NPDC048275, assembly GCF_040652275.1. Classification (NCBI taxonomy): domain Bacteria; kingdom Bacillati; phylum Actinomycetota; class Actinomycetes; order Kitasatosporales; family Streptomycetaceae; genus Streptomyces; species Streptomyces sp. NPDC048275. The sequence goes on along the minus strand of NZ_JBEZLR010000005.1, from coordinate 34,145 downwards.
GCTCCTCGAAGTCCTCGACGTCGAGTGGGTATTTGCTGTAGAGCCGTCCTCCGAGAAATTCGAGCTTCACGTGTCTTGGAGCCCTGCGGGCAAGCTCCTCGAAGTCCTCGACGGACATCTGCGGGCGCTCAGTGGTATCAGGGGTCATGGTGTTGCCTCCTCCCTCCCATCGTGCCCCGGCTGTGTGCTTCCGGACTGTTGGAGCAGTCATAGGCGTGGCCTTTCTCGTCGGTCGACCATTGCCGCGCGGGCTGCGGCGGCGTGGGTACGGACTGCGGAGGACGTCAGCGGGGCGGAGGGCCGTGGGGCGGGCTCGCCCCGGCAGGGGCCGCAGACGCCGCCCGGCAGGGTCTCCGGGCGGCCCGGGACTCCGCACTTCGCGCACTCCAGTACGCGGAGGGGTGGGCGTGGGATGTCTCGCACGGGTTCGGGTGGGAGCTTCGTCGTCAAGCGGTTGCGGATGAGGGCGGCCGGGCTGTGGACGGGGAGGGGGAGGCCTGCGGTCAGGGACTGGAGTACCTGGTCATCGGTGGCGCCCCTCGCGAACCACTCCGTGAGCAGGGGCGCGAGTTCCGCGCACGCGGCGTGCGACAGGGACAGGGCCGGGGTCGTGCGGCCCAGTGCCGCCAGCAGGATGTACGCGCGGGAACGGGTGGGCCTGGACGGCGGTTCCGGTGACTCCTGCGGTACGTCGCCCCGCGTGAACGCCGCCCACCAGTCGTCGTCCCGTGCCGTCCGGGTGAACCACGTTCGGGTGATCCAGCGTTGACTTCCCGACTCGGCCAGGTGTTCGCGGCCTCGGCGTAAGTGGCCTGCCCTGGTGAGGTTGTTGAGGGCCGTACGCAGAGCGCACTGGCCGTACGGGAGCTCCTTGGCCAGCGTTTTCACCGAGATGTCGGCGCCGTTGGGGAGGCGGTCGATGTACGCGGCGATGGCCGCTTCGCGGGGCGGGAGGTGCGCGAAGTCGTGGTTGGTGCGGGGGAGTTGGTCCGGTGCGCTGCGTTTTCCGTAGCCCGGCTTGGCCATCGGGTGTGGGAGGGCGTGCGCAGGGCGGGGCATAGCACTAAAGTTGGCTTCAGCCATGGGATCGAGGTCCGTTTCGATCTCGTAGGTCAAACCCCCGCAGGTGCTCCAACACCTAGCGGGGGTTGTTCGTTATGCGGGCACGCTAGGCCCTTGTGACTGTCCGTGGCAAGTCGGTTGCGTCAAGTCAACACGCGGGGTGGGAGGGCGGGTTGAGGCCCTCCTCCCGTTCCTTGCAAAGAGGGCTCGGAGCTTGGGGCTTGAGCTCCGGGGTGTCTGCGAGTCAGTTGTGCTTGAGGTTTTCGACGAAGGCTGTCCACGCCTCGGTCCGGAACGCGAGCTTCGGGCCGTGGGGGTTCTTTGAGTCGCGGACGGGGACGAGGGTGGGGTGGCCGTCGGCTACTTCGAGGCAGTTTCCGCCTTCGCCGCCGCTGTAGGTGGACTTGCGCCACTCAGGGCTGATCTTCATGCGCGTAATCCTCCGCCACTGATTCGATCAGGGCCAGGGATTCTTGGGGCGACAGTGCACTGGCCCTGAGTAAATCGTAGGTGAGTTGGTGGCGGGTGACTGTGGCTGGGTCGTCCTCCAGCCGTCCCGTGCTGGGTCCTTCGATGAAGGCGAGCGGTGGGGCGTCCTCGAAGTCCAGGAGTGTCAAGGCGCCCGTCATGCAGGCATGGGCTTCAGCGCCGAATGGCAGGACTTGAACGATGATCCGGCGCTGTCTGGCGAGCGTCGCGATGTGTTGCAGCGCCTCCGCCATCACGGCCGCACCGCCCACTTTCCGGCGCAGTACCGCCTCGTCCAGAACTGCCCACAACAACGGCGTTGTTGGATCGCTCAAGAGTTGCGCGCGCTCCAGCCTCGTGGTTACCAGCTCGTCCATGACCTCCTCCGGGGCCGTTGGCTGGTACGCGCGAAACACCGCCCGTGCGTAACCCGCCGTCTGCAACAAGCCGGGGATCAGCAGGGCCGCGAACTCCCTGATCGCCGTGGCATTCGCCTCCGCCTCCGCCGCCTCTGCGAAGTGGTCCGGGTACTTGGACTTGGCGAGGGCCTTGCAGTTGCGCTCGAAGAAGCCGTTCGTGCCGAGGATGTCGTCTATCTGGCGGGCGTATTCGAGGTGCATGCGCCGCGTGCCGGCCTCCAGCTGGCCGATGAACGAGCCGCTGACGAAGAGGGGATGGCCCAGCTCGTCCTGGCTGAGGCCGACTCTCTCGCGGGCGTGGCGGAGTTCGGCGCCCATCATGGCGCGCGGGGAGGCAGACGGATCGAGATCCTTCGGACCTGGCATGGCAACTCCCTGTTACACAGGCGGGGTTGTTGGGCACCGTCTCTGGCCAGGTTAGAGGGGTGTCGGCCACTCTGTGTGGTGAACGCTGACACTCAGAGTGGAGGTTCGGGAGCCATGGGAATGACGCCGAGTGAGCGGGCGGGGTCGACCGAGGAGGTGGTGGCGCGGTTGAAGGCGGCGCTGGAAGGTGTCGGTGTCGTGCTGCCGTCGTTGCGGGTCGATCCGGTGACCGGTGCGAGTGGCGAGCCGTTCGCGCTGGTGGCGTTGGGGCGGTGCAACGTGCGTACGGCGGTGCGTTTGGCCGAAGTACTGCGTGCGTGCGGGGGCGGGCTGGAGCGGGAGCGTCCGCCGGAGGCGCCGCCGAGTGAGGTGCTGCTGGCGCGGGTCAGGGAGGTCAACCAGGGCGGGAAGTTGCACCGAGGGGTGCTGGGGCACGGCTGAGAAGCGGCTAAGACCTGGAAACGGCCCTCCGTGACCGCCCGCCACCCTGCGTGCGAGATCGCGCCAAAATTGCTGACAATTTTGTGGGCGATTGGCTCGGTTTGCAGGTGGGCCGGGCAGGACGCCGGTGGTCGCGCCTGGTCAGGGCGGTGGCCGGTTCCCGGTGCTGTCACTGAAGACACAAAGGAGGTCTTAAGAAACGGCTGTTGCACTTGGGGCCGTGCCCGCGTCCAGCTGTGCATGGGCAAAGGGTCGTTGTGCGAAGTCGTTGAATGAACGAGCCGCGAAGACAGGAGACGTGAAGTGAAGCGTAGGGCAGTAGTCATGGGGCTCACCGCGGCCGCCGCGGTGCCGGCGGTCGGGTTCGCCTCCAGCGCGCGGGCGGCGAACCGCACCTCCTCGGCGTCGTCCTCGGCGTCCAAGGACTCCTCCCTGGTCTTCGACCCGGATGCCTACACGGAACTGACCATCAGCATCAAGGACACCGCGGGCACCGCCCACGAGGTCGTCTACCACTTCTACAAAGTGGCCTCCTACGTGGCCAATCCGGTGAACGCCACCTACCAGTCCCTGAACGTCAGCGTCCCCGTGAAGATCGACGGCACGGCCGTCGACGCCTCGGGCGCGCCCATCCTCTTCGCCAACCAGGTCGGCGGCTACATGCCGTCGTCCGTGGCGAACGCCACCGGCGTCGGCGGCGCCATGGGCCCCGCCGGCACGCTCAGCCGTCAGCAGCTGGCGCTCGCCGCCGGGTACGTCGTCGTGGAGCCGGGCGCCCGCGGCCGTTCCCTGGTCGACTCCAGCGGTACGTACTACGGCACCGCCCCGGCCGCCATCGTGGACCTGAAGGCCGCGGTGCGGTACGTGAAGTTCAACAAGGGGCGCATCCCGGGCGACGTGAACCGGATCGTCTCCTCGGGAGTCAGCGCCGGTGGCGCCCTGTCCTCCCTGCTCGGCGCGTCCGGCGACAGCCCGGTCTACGACTCGTACCTGAAGGAGCTGGGGGCGGCCGACGCGAGCGACGCGATCTTCGCCGCCGGCGCCTGGTGCCCGATCACCGACCTCGAGCACGCCGACATGGCGTACGAGTGGAACTGGGGCGCCAACGCGCTGAGCAGCGGCTCGCTGGTCGACCAGACCGTCTCCAAGGCGCTGACCACCGCGTACGGCGACTACCTGGCCTCCCTCAAGCTGTCGGCGAAGGGCTTCGGCACCCTCACGGCGCGCAACCTCGACGAGTACCTGGTGACGACCCACCTGGAGCCGTCGGCCACCAAGTACCTTGCGGCGCTGTCGGACGCGGACCGGGCGACCTACCTGGCCGCGAACACGTTCATCACGTGGTCCGGCGGCAGGGCGACCTTCTCCTGGGCCGACTTCCTCACCCACGTGGGCGCCCGGAAGAAGAACACCCCGGCGTTCGACGCCTTCGACCTGTCCGCCGGTGAGAACAACGAGTTCGGTACGGGGACCACCGCGAACCGGCACTTCACGCTGTACAGCCTGCGCCACGAGGAGGGCGCCAGTGCGCGCCTCGACAGCGACATCCCCGAGAAGCTCAACCTGATGAACCCGATGTACCACCTCGTGGACAAGGTCAACGGGAACCGTTCGAAGCACTGGTGGATCCGCCTCGGCACCAAGGACAGCGACACCGCGCTCACGGTCGCGAGCAACCTCGGCGCCCGTCTGAAGAGCCTGGGCGACGACGTCAACACCTCGTACTACTGGGACGCCGGTCACGGCGCGGACCAGGACCCGGGCGACTTCATCAAGTGGATCGCCACGGTGTCGGGCTACAAGGGCTAGTACGCCCAGGGGCCCGCCTACAGGTTCCCCATCGGTTCGATGTCCACCTTCACCGGTGTGCCCCAGATGCGCAGCACCTCGTAGTCCGTGAACTCGTGGACCAGGCGGTAGGCCATGCCGGGGCGGGGGGTGCGGCGCTCGGCGGCGAGGTAGCGCTCGGCCTCGATGCGGTCGCGGCGCGGGGTGCCGCAGAGCTGCCAGGTCTGGCCGGTCCATACCTCGGGGAGCCAGCGCTGCTGGGGCTGGGGGCGGTCGCCGCGCACGCCGTAGCGGGACATGGTGCGCTCGGGGGCCTCGTCCGGGCCGGTCGGGCGGCCTCCCGGGTACGCGTCGTTGACCTGGGTGCGGCGGGCGGAGCGGCGGCGGGTCTCGCAGAGCAGGCAGAGGTCGGCGGCGCCCTTGTCGACCGGGCCGTTCGGATGCTCGGCGCAGCGCGTCGTGGGGACCGCGGTGGTGACCGTCTCCTCCAGCAGGTCCAGCGCCCGCTTCAGGTCCGCCTTCACCTCGTGCAGCTTCGCGTCGGGCGTCTCGGTGTTCAGCGCGTCGCCGTGCTCGCCGAGGACGCGCAGGGCTCGGCCGAGGTGGGTGAGCTGTGCGTGGTTCACGGGGGGTGGTCCCTTCTCCGGGCCGTGCGACGGGCGATGCGACGAGCGGTGTGGCGGGCGGTGTGTTGTTCATCCCCACCGTCGCATACGCCACTGACAATCGTTCTTGTCGCCGGGTTCTCCGTCCGGTTGCGGGGTGTCCCCGCGGGCGCGAGGCTCGCGGGGGAGTCCATCGAGAGAGAGGCAGGCGCGTCACGATGCTCAGCACCGACTTCGTCACCGGCTCACCCAGCTGGCTTGACCTCGGCAGCCCCGACACCGAGGCGGCCGCGGCCTTCTACGGGGCCGTGTTCGGCTGGGACCTGCAGTCCGCGGGGCCCGACGCCGGTGGATACGGCTTCTTCCAGAAGGGCGGCAGGACGGTCGCCGCGCTGGGCCCACTCACCGAGGAGGGCGCGAGCTCGGCCTGGACGGTGTACTTCCGGACCCCGGACGCGGACAGCACCGCCAAGGCGGTCGCGCAGGGTGGCGGGACGGTACGGGCCGAGCCCTTCGACGTCATGGACGCCGGACGGATGGCGGCCTGCACCGACCCCGGCGGCGCCGAGTTCTCGGTCTGGCAGCCCGGCTCCGTCCAGGGCCTGGAGGCGACCTCGGATGACAACACGCTGTGCTGGGTCGAGGTCCACGCCCGTGACGCGTCGGAGACCCTCGCCTTCTACCGCTCCCTGTTCGGCTGGCGGTCGCAGGAGATGACCATGCCCGGCATGACCTACACCGTGCTGTCCACCGCCGAGGGCGACCTGGAGGACGCCTCGTTCGGCGGGCTCGCCGAGCTCCAGGAAGGCATGGCGCCGCGCTGGATCCCCTACTTCGCGGTGGCGGACGCCGACGCCACCGTTGCCGTGGCCCAGGGCAGCGGCGGCGCCGTCCTCATGCCCGCCGCCGACGTGCCGGACGTCGGGCGCATCGCCTGGCTCGCCGACCCGTTCGGCGCCCCCTTCGCCCTTCTCAAGCCCGAGCCTCCTCAGGCTTCCTGAGACCGCCCGAGACCGAAGGCGTACGTGGCCACGAACCCCACGACGTAACCCGTCAGCAGGCCGCCCCCGTAGATCGCGGCCGTCAGGGCCAGGCCCCTGTTCCCGGAGAGCAGTGGGAACAGGGCCCAGCCCGACGGGCCGATCGCGGTCGACCCGACCCGGTCGCCGAGCATCGAGAAGAGGCCGACGAACGCGCCGCCCGCCGCGCCGCCCGCGCAGGCGGTGACGAACGGGCGGCCGAGGGGGAGTGAGACGCCGTAGATCAGGGGTTCGCCGACGCCGAGCAGGCCGGCCGGGAGCGCCGACTTGATCGTCGTACGGAGGGACTGGTCGTGGTGGAGGCGGACGTAGACCGCCAGGGCCGCGCCGACCTGGCCCGCGCCCGCCATGGCCAGCATGGGGAGCAGCACCGTGTAGCCCTGTTGTTCGATGAGCGTGGTGTGGATGGGGATCAGGGCCTGATGCAGGCCCAGCATCACCAGGGGGAGGAACAGGCCGCCCAGGATCAGGCCCGCGAAGGCGCCGGTGTGGTCGAGGAGCCAGTTCGCGGCCGTGCCGATGGCCGTGGAGAGCTCGCCCGCCGCGTACATGAGGGCGTACAGGGTCACCAGGCCGGTCAGGAGCACGGTGAGGGTGGGGGTGACGAGGACGTCCAGGGCGTCCGGGACCCAGCCGCGGCACCATTTCTCCACGTACGTCCCCAGCAGCGCGGCGCCCAGCGCGCCGAGCACCCCGCCCTGCCCCGGCGCCAGCGTCATGCCGAACGCCGTCACCTTCGCGACACCCGCGTACACGACGACCGCCGCCACCGCCCCGCCCAGGATCGGGGTGCCGCCGAACTCCTTCGCCGTGTTGTGGCCGACGAAGACGGCGATCAGGGCCATGAAGCCGGAGGCGATGGCGGCGAGGGCGGGGGTGAGGGACGGGAGCCACCCGAGGTTGACCAGCAGGCCGTTCAGGCCCGCGACGACTCCGCAGCCGATCAGGGCCGGGATCAGCGGGACGAAGATGTTCGCGATACGGCGGAGGAGGAGTTTGAGGGGGGTCGCGTTGCGGCGGCGCCGGGCTTCCTTGATCTCGGCGCCGCGTGCGGCCAGTTCATCTGCGGTGGTCGTGATGAGTGCCTCGAAGGCCGGCGTCACGCGCGCGACCGTCCCGGGCCCCAGCACGATCTGATACGTGTCGTCGTCCACGACACCCAGCACGGCCGGCAGCGCCTTGAGGGCGTCCTCCTGTACGAGGGTCCGGTCCCGTAGGCCCAGGCGGAGGCGGGTCATGCAGTGGGCCACGGAGGTGACGTTCGCGGCGCCGCCGACCAGGGGGAGGATCGCGGCGGCGGTGGAGTCGTTCGTAGTGCGCACTCCCCGAGAGTGCTGGTCAGCCGGTCGATGCCGCGAGTGCCGCGCGCAGACGGCCGTCGCTCTCCTCCAGAAGGCGGGCCGCCGTGGGCCCGTCCACCCCGCCGAGGATGGTGAGGATGGCGTTCTTCACCTCGCCGTCGGTGGCCGCGAGGGCTTCCTCGATCTCCTCGTTCGAGGCGCCCGTGGCCAGGGCGACGATTCGGCGGGAGCGGGCGCGCAGCTTCTCGTTCGAGGCGCGTACGTCGACCATCAGATTCCCGTACGTCTTGCCGAGGCGGATCATCGTGATCGTCGAGAGCATGTTCAGGACGAGCTTCTGGGCCGTGCCCGCCTTCAGCCGGGTGGAGCCGGTGAGCAGCTCCGGGCCGACGACGATCTCGATGCCGTGCTCGGCGGCCGCCGCGAGGGGGCTGTGCGCGTTGCAGGACAGGCCGATCGTCAACGCGCCGCGCGCGCGGGCGTGTTCGACGGCGCCGACGGCGTACGGGGTGCGGCCGGAGGCGGAGACGCCGACCACCGTGTCGTCGGGGGTCAGGGAGAGCGCGGCCAGGTCGGCCGCCGCCAGTTCCGCGGAGTCCTCGGCGCCCTCGACCGAGGTGACCATGGCGCTCGGGCCGCCCGCGATCAGGCCTACCACCTCGGACGGGTCGGTGTTGAAGGTGGGCGGGCACTCGGAGGCGTCCAGGACGCCGAGGCGGCCCGCGGTGCCGGCGCCCGCGTAGACCAGCCTGCCGCCGCGGGACATCCGCTCCGCGATGGCGTCGATCGCGGCGGCGATGAGGGGGAGCCGGTCACCGACGGCCGTCGGTACGGTCGTGTCCTCGGCGTTCATGATCTTCGCGATCTCCAGCGTCGGCAGCCGGTCGATCTCGGAGAGCTCGGGGCGGAACGCCTCGGTGGTCAGGGTCTCCAACTCGGCGCGCAGGTCGCGGTCATGGGATGTGGAGGTCATGCGGGACGGCTCTTTCCGGTGTGGTGTGGTGTCGCGCCCCTGAGGGAGTGAGGCCGCGACCTGTGCGGCTCCGCCGCGTGGGCGCGACCAGCTATGAACGGCCCGCGGGGTTCCCGCTACAGCAAGTTTCCCGCCTTGGACCGACCGGCAATGGGAGGGCGGCGTCGCGGGGTCCGGCACGCACATCTGCCGCGTTGTCGTCGGTCGCGATGGCTCCGCCCTCACTCCCTCCTCCGCCTTGCAGCCGCACGCACCAGACCCCGCTCCTTCTCCCACCCTCCCATTGCCGGTCGGTCTTACCGCGGAGCGCGCCGGTGCCGGTGCGCCAGTGCCTCGTACGACGCGGACAGCGCGGGCGCCGCCGTCTCGTACGTCCGCTGGGCGACCCCCACGAACAGACAGTCCACCACCAGCAGCTGGCTGGTGCGCGACGACATCGCCGCCGGGCGCAGCTCGCTCTCACGGGCCGTGGAGGTGGTGAGGATGTGGTCCGCGTACTGCGTGACGGGCCCGGTCGGCCGGCCGGTGATCGCGATCGTCGTCGCCCCGTGGTCGAAGGCGACCCGGAGTGGCTCGATGACGTCGCCCGTCGAGCCGGAGTGCGTGATCGCGATCGCCACGTCCTTGGCGCGCAGCTGCACCGCGTTGGTGACGGCGAGGTGCGGGTCGCTGTGCGGGTGGGCTATCAGGCCGATGCGCAGCAGCTTCTGGGCCAGGTCCTGGGCGACCAGGCCGGACGCGCCGACGCCGTAGATGTCGATACGGCGGGCGGCGGCGAGCGCGCTGACGGCCGCCCCGAGCTGGACGGTGTCGAGCCCGGCGGCGGTGTCGGCGAGGGTCTGCTGCTCGTCGTACGCCAGTTTCGCGACCACGTCGGCGATGGGGTCGTCGACCGCGATGTCCGCGGTGACGGCGGGGGCGCGGCCCGACTGCTGCTGGGCGGCGAGCCCGGCGAGCGCGAGGCGCAGATCGCGATAGCCCGGGTAGCCGAGGAGGCGGGAGGTGCGGACGACCGTCGCCTCGCTGGTGCCGGTGAGCTCGGCGAGGCCGGTGACGGTGAGGGCCGCGCAGCCGGCCGGGTCACCGGCGACGGCCTCGGCGACCCGCTGCATGGAGCGGGTCATCGACGGGGCGAGCGTCCGCACCTTGGCCGCGAGGGCGGCGGGAGCGGGCGGAGCCTCTCCCGCGAAAATTTCCTTCACGTCATGGGTCACGTCTTGAAAGATATTTTCTGCTGGGGTAAGTGGTCAAGGGTGCGCACAATGGGTGCATGACCCCCTCCGACGACCCCACCGGTAATCCCATCAGCCCCCTGGAGCAGGCGTTGCACGCGGCCCGCGCTCTGGTGCTCGCCGACCTGATCACGGGCGAGGTCGCCCAGGCGGACGTCGTCTCGCTCGTCGAGGAGTCGGTGGCGCAGCGCCGCTGGTGGGTCGAGCAGTGGCCGGAGGGTGTGGACTACGTCGCCGGGCTCGTCGCCCAGGACGTACAGGACGCGCTGCTCGAGCGGTACGGGCGGTGGCCGTTGTGTCCGGTCTGTGGCTCCGGGGACCCGCACGCCCTCGACGTCGAACCGGAACTGGGGCCCGATCCGCACTGGGTCTGCCACAAGGCGGGCGTGCAGGTCGCCTCGGTGGGGACGCTGGGCTCGGCGACCGGCGGAGCCTCGTCCTCGTGACCGTCTACATCGACCCGCCGACCTGGCCCGGCCACGGTCGCGTCTGGTCCCACCTGATCAGCGATGTGTCGTACGACGAACTGCACACGTTCGCCGCCGAGTTGGGCGCGCCGCGGCGCGCCTTCGAGCGCGACCACTACGACATTCCCTCGCACCGGTACGCGGACGCCGTGCGTGCCGGTGCGGTGCAGGTCAGCAGCCGTGAGGTGGTGCGGCTGCTGTACGGGGCGGGGCTGCGGCGGCGCAAACACGTCGGTCGATGAGGGCCGCGTCAGTCCTTGCGGGCGTACAGCCGCAGCGACTTGTTCATCCCGCGCAGTTCGTACGCGTACTGCTCCACGTCCTCGCTCACCCGGGTGAACCCGGCCCGCGCGATGACGCGTTGGGAGGGGGCGTTCGTCCGGTCTATGGCCGCGAAGAGGACTTCTACGTCGTCGCGGGCCAGGGCCCAGGCGGACAGGGCGTGCAGGGCCTCGGTGGCGTAGCCGTTGCCGCGGGCGTTCTCGGCGAGGTCGTAGCCGACCTCGGCGCGGCCCTCCTCGTCGGGGACGCCGTGGAAGCCCATGGCGCCGACCGCGCGGCCGTCCTCGGTCCGTACCAGCACGAACATGCCCCACTCCGGGCGGTGCACCCCGTCCTCGTACGCCTTCACCACCATGCCGGCGGCTTCCCGGGTGCCCTCGAAGGGGCCGCCCTCGATCCATTCGAAGCCGCCGGTGCCGCCCGCGCGCAGGTCGGCGGCGGCAGCCGGGGTGACCCCCTGGAGCGTGAGCCGTTCGGCCTCGATGGCCAGGTTGTTGTTCCAGCGCCACTCGGTGAGCGGGGCGCGCCCCGGCAACTCGCCGCGGCCGGTCGCCCACAGGAGGGTGGGCCAGGGGGCGGGGCCGGGGCGGACGTGCGGGAAGATCCGGGTCAGGACGTCCTCGCAGAGCGCGGCCGGGGGTTCGTGGGCGAGGCCGAGCCCCTCGGCGATGTCATGCGTGTGCAGCAGCACCTCGGCGACGCCCATCGCGGCGAAGCCCTCGCGGTTCGCGCTGTGGAACGGGTACGAGTGGAAGGCGCGCACCTCGCGCGGCGTGGTGCGGATGGCGGCGGTGAGCAGGGCGCCGGTCGTCTCGATCACGTCGACCACGCCGGCGTTGTCGGTGCCGTCCTCCATCATGATCTCGAACGGGACGTACGCGTCGCTCGGCCGCCCCGCCAACTGGCCCGCGTACGCGAGGAGAGCGGACGCGAGGTGCTCGGCCGTCCTTCGGCAACTCCACTCCAGCCGACCCGCCTTGACGCCGTCCCAGTCCCGTCCGGTCGCCGTCCGCAGCAGCGCGACGCTCTCCGCGACGGCTTCCGTCACCTGGTCCCCACCCATGTCTCGCATGCGGGTGAGGATAGATGCGATCAGGCGTCGGTACGTACGGGATTCTCCGCCGTCATGTGCCGAGCCGGGCGAGTTCTTGCCGGATGTTCTCCCGCGCCCGTTCCTCCCACTCCCGTTCCCCGTGCGGTGTCCTGAACAACCGTGGCAGATCGAGGAGTTGGCGCAGCACGGCCGCGCGGCCCGTGCGGAAGGCGTCGTCCGGGACGAAGGCGTACTCCTCGCGGACGGCGGCCACGTAGGCGGCGTACGACGATGGCGGCGAGGCCAGCACGGCCAGGTCGGCGTCGCAGAGGACGATGCCGTTGGTGTCGTCGGGCGTGGGTGCATGGGTGACGGTGAGGCGGACCAGGCGGGCGACCTCGTTCGTGCGGGTCTCGTCGATGTCCAGCTCGGGGAGGGCGCGTTCGGCGAGACGGGCGGAGCGCTCCTCGTTCTCCGAGCGGTCGGGCAGGTACACGGCGTCGTGGAACCAGGCCGCCAGGCGTACCGCCGCCGGGTCCCGCGCGTACTCCTCCAGTGCGTCGATGTGGTCGAGGACCGCGATGAGGTGGTCGGTGGTGTGGTAGCGGCGCTGAGGTTCCGCCCAGCGCGTCAGGAGGTTCGCCGCGTAGGGGGAGGGCGAGGGCCCGGAACCGCCGCTGTCGCGGGCCGCCTCGACAGTGGCCGCCCAGCGCTTCTCCAGGTCTTCGTGGGCGGGGTGCCGGTGTCTGTCTGCTGCCATGCCGTCATTGTCCTCGCTGTCCGGACAGGCTCTGGCGTGGAGCGATGATTCCTGGACATGGGCGGGGCCCTGGGGGCGGAGCCCCCAGGGATGGGACGGGTAGGGGCGGCGGGGGCGAAATCCCACCCGCCCCCGGCGTACGCTGGGATTGGACTAGACCTGTAGCCGCCCCGAGGGAAGAGGTCCCATGAGTGAGCGCAAGCGTGCCGTCCTTGAGGTGATCGCCCTCGGCGTGGAGGACGCGGTCGCCGCCCGGGCGGGAGGTGCGGACCGACTGGAGCTGGTCAGCGACATCGCCGCCGACGGGCTCACCCCGGCGAGGGAGACCTTCGCCGGGATCCGCGCCGCCGTCGACGTCCCGCTGCGCGTGATGCTGAGATTGGCGGACGGCTTCGCGGCGGGAGACGTCGCCACGCTCGTACGCGTGGCGAGGGAGATGCGGAGCGCGGGGGCGGACGAATTCGTGCTCGGGTTCCTCGACGAGCACGGCGGCCCGGACCTGGACGCCGTGGAGCGGGTCGTCGCCGAACTGGACGGCTGCCGTTGGACGTTCCACCGTGCGATCGACCGCGCCACCGATCGTGACTCCCTGCGCAAGCAGCTCGCGGATCTGCCGGGCCTGGACGCGTATCTCACGGCGGGTTCGCCGGCCGGTGTGGACGACGGGCTGCCCACGCTCCTCGCCGAGGCCGCGCGCCGGGGCGAGCCCGGCTACGAGCCGCGGCTCATGGTCGGGGGCGGACTGCGCCTCGACCACGTTCCCCCGCTGCGGGCCGCGGGTGTCGACGCCTTCCACATCGGCGGCGCGGCCCGGCCGGGCGGATGGGCCGCACCGGTCTCGGCGGAGGCGGTACGCGGGTGGCGGGAGGCGCTGGACGCGTAGGGGCCGCCGTTGCGCGAGGTGCACGTCCGGTCCGGGGCGCCGCCCGGCGCTCGCGTCGGCGAGCGACGCGGAGCGTCGTTGACCGACGACAACGCCGCAGATGGGCGTGCCAAGCCCGGGTCTGCGGCATGATCCGCCGGACAGGCCCTAGCCCAGTTGGGCGGGCAGCGGGGCCGTGTGGGTCACGATCAGGCCCGAGACCGCTCGGGTCAGCGCCACGTACAGGCGGCGCAGGCCGGTCCGCTCGTCCGGTTCGCCGTCGACCACGGCCCGCGGCTCGTCCAGGACCACGTAGTCGTACTCGAGGCCCTTGGCGAGCGAGGCGGGGACGAGGGTGAGGCGGGTGTCGAAGGTGGTCTCCTCGCCCGGGCCCAGGTACGTCAGACCGGATGTCGCCAGCGCCTCCGCGAGGCCCGGGATCCGGGCGTCGGCCGCGATGAGCCCGACCGAGCCCTCGTGACGCAGCAACTCCTCGCAGGCACTGACCACTTCGGTGTCGGCCTCCGTCGGCCGCACCTCGAAGAAGCCCGGGTTCTCACGGACCGACTCCACCGGCGTCAGCCCCGGCGCGATGTGCGGCAGCAGCCGGGACGCGTACGTGATGACATCCGTGGGGACACGGAAACCGGCCGTCAGCTCCTCGACCACCGCCTCGCCCTTGCCGAGGTGACCGAGCGCCTCGCCCCAACTCCGCGTCGCCCAAGGGGTCGTGCCCTGCGCGAGATCCCCGAGCACGGTCGCCGATCCCGTCGTGCAGCGGCGGCCGACGGCCCGGTACTGCATCGGGGAGAGGTCCTGCGCCTCGTCGAGCACGACATGTCCGAGGGAGTGCGTGCGCTGCACCAGATCGGTCGCCTCGTCGATCAACACGGCGTCCGCGGCGGACCACTTGGCGGACTTCACCGACCGTACGGGCTTGGCCCAGAGGATCTCCTTCCGCTCGTCCTCGTCGAGGATTCCGTCCGCGTGTACGGCGAGGAAGTCGGCGTCGCACAGGAGGCGCAGGACGAGTTTGGCGGGGTCGACCGGCGGCCACATCGCCTTGACGGCCGCCTTCACGGCGGCGTTGCGGGCCACGGCATCCTGCACCCGGTCGTCCGGTGCCTCGCCGGACCGCTCCATCTGGACCAGCACGGCGTGCGCGATCCGCTGCGGCAGCGCCTCGCGGGCGGCGCCGTACCGGATGTCCCGGTCCAGCAGCTCCCGGACGATCTGCTCCAGCTCGTACGCCGGTACCCGCCAGCGCCGCGAGCCGCGCACCACCATGACGGGCTCGGTCGGCAGGTTCACGTGTGAACGGACCGCCCGGCGCAGTACCTCGGCCATCCGGGCGTCGCCCTTGATGACGGCGGCCGCCGCGTCGTCCGTGCCGCGCACCTCGACGTGCGCGACGAGATCGTCGACCGTCGCCTGCTTGACCTCCAACTCGCCGAGGGCGGGCAGCACTTGCTCGATGTAGTGCAGGAACGACCTGTTCGGCCCGATGACCAGCGTGCCGGTGCGGGCGAGCCGCTCCCGGTGGGCGTAGAGCAGATACGCGACGCGGTGCAGGCCGACGGCCGTCTTCCCGGTGCCCGGACCACCCTGCACACAGACCGAGCCGGACAGCCCCGACCGTACGATCTCGTCCTGCTCGGGCTGGATCGTCGCCACGATGTCGCGCATCGGGCCGACGCGCGGGCGTTCGATCTCCTGCTGCAGCAGTTTGCTGGTGCCCGCGGCCTCGGCGGGGTCGGAGAGATGCTCGTCCTCGTACGCCGTGAGATCGCCGCCGGTGTACCCGAAACGGCGGCGCAGCCCGACATCCATCGGATCCTTCTTCGAGGCCCGGTAGAACGGCTGCGACACCGGCGCACGCCAGTCGATCACCATCGGGTCGCCCTCGGCATCATGCACATGCCGCCGCCCGATATAGAAGCGTTCCCCTGCCGCACCCTCCGCCTTGTCAGCGCCCGGCGCGTGCAGGTAGTCCAGCCGCCCGAAGAACAGCGGGGTGTGGCTGAGATCGGCGAGGGCCTTGATCCGCTCGTCGATCTGATGCTGGAGCACCGCGGCGTTCACCCAGTTCGCGGTGACGTCTTTGATGTCGAGGTTCTGCACGTCCTCCCGCATCGCGCGCAGGGCGGCGCGGGACTCGCCGAGATGGGCCCGCTCGCGGGAGAGCGGATCGTGGGCGTCGTCGGGACCTTCGGGCATGCGGGACACGGGTGTTGCCTCCGGGAGCGGGCTGCTGGCTGCGTCGTGGTGGCGTTCTGCCGCCCGGTTTCCGTCCGGGTGGCGGCACTCCGCGAAAGGGAGGCGGGCAAGAGCGGAGATTCTAGGGCAGGGGAGGTTGTCCGGGCCAACGGTTTTTCGCGGCACCGTCGGTGGCGGCGGGGCGCCCGGGGGCGTACTGCCCCCGGGGGTTCCCTAGGGGGCGGTGTCCGCCATGGGGTGTAGGCGGAGCGGCCCGTAGGCGTACGAGGGGGCTGCCGAGTTCGGTCCGAAGACCGACGCCATCCGGGGGCCCGCGTTCCACCATGGATATATGAGCGCAGCAACCTTCACCCCAGGCCCGGCCCACTCCGGCCCCGTCGCCGCCCACGGCGCGACCGGCCTCTCCTCCACCCACCACCGCCACCGCCTCGGCGACGCCCTGCGCGCCGTCAAGGTGTTCGCCGGCGCGGCACTCGATGTCGTGGTCCTCGGCGAGTACGGCGAGGAAGCGGGCGTACGACGGCGGTGAGCCGTACGCCGGGCCGCGTCGCCCGGCACTAGGGTCACCTCGTGCCACAGCGGAACGTGACCGAAGACCCACCCACCGAAGTCGCCCTGCCCGTTTCCGCCTTACTTCTCGCCCTCTCCGTCGCCGTCTTCTGCGCGCTGTGTGTCGCCCTCCGCGCCCCCATGGCCGACGCGCTGGTCTACCGGGCCGAGGGCTCCGCCGTACTGAACGGCACGGATCTCTACGGGTTCACCGTCACCGAGTGGCACCTGCCCGCCACGTACCCACCCTTCGCGGCGCTCCTCTTCGTACCGACGACCTGGCTCCCGCCGGACGCCCTCAAGGTGGCCTTCGTCGTCGCAAACGTGGCCCTGCTGGCCGCGCTGGTCCGGCTCTCCTGCCGTCTCGCGAGCCTTCCGGCACGGCTCCCCGCCCTCTGCGCCGCCACCGCCCTCGCCCTGTGGCTCGAACCCGTCTTCCAGACGGTCCTCTTCGGCCAGATCAACCTCGCCGTCGCCTGCCTGATCCTCTGGGATCTGACGCGTCCGCCCGGCGCCCCCGGCAAGGGCATCGCGCTCGGCATCGCGGCCGGAGTGAAACTGACACCCGCCGTCTTCATCGCGTACCTGCTGCTCACGCGTCGGCACAGGGAAGCGGCCGTCGCCGCCTCGGCCTTCGCCGGGACCGTCCTGCTGGGCGCGCTCGCCCTTCCGGTCGCGAGCGTCGACTTCTGGACCCGGCGGCTGTACGAGACCGAACGCGTCGGCAAGGTGTGGATCGTCGACAACCAGTCGCTGCAGGGGCTCGTCGCCCGCGCGCTGGGGGAACCGTCGCCGGGCCTCGCCTGGGCGCTGCCGGCGGTGGCCGTCGCCTGCTGCGGCCTCTGGCTGGCCCGCCGTATGCCGGACGACCGGCGGGGGGTCCTGGTCACCGCCCTCACGGCCCTCCTCATCTCCCCCATCAGCTGGTCGCACCACTGGGTGTGGTGCGTACCGCTGATCGCCGTGCTGTACGCCGAGGGCCGCCTCCGCCTCGCCGCCGTGGTGACGGTGCTCTTCACCGCCCGCACACTGTGGCTGATCCCGCACCAGGGCGACCTGGACCTGCAACTGCCTTGGTGGCAGCAGGTGTTGGCCTCGCCCTACCCGTTGCTGGGGCTGGCGTTGCTCGGCTGGACGGCGCGGCGGGAGCCGGTCGGCCCTCTTCGGGTCCGTGCCCTGCCGCGCCGCCGTCGGCTCAGTCGTTCGCCAGCAGCTCGTCCGCGTCCATGATCCGGTACGCGTACCCCTGCTCCGCCAGGAAGCGCTGGCGGTGGGCGGCGAAGTCCTGGTCGATGGTGTCGCGGGCGACGACGGAGTAGAAGTGGGCCTGGTGGCCGTCGGCCTTGGGCCGCAGGACGCGCCCCAGCCGCTGGGCCTCCTCCTGCCGCGACCCGAAGGTTCCCGACACCTGGATCGCGACGGTCGCCTCCGGCAGGTCGATGGAGAAGTTGGCCACCTTCGACACGACCAGCACGCTGATCTCGCCCTCCCGGAACGCGTCGAACAGCTTCTCCCGCTGGGCGTTGCTGGTCTCCCCCTTGATGACGGGCGCGTTCAAGTGCTCGCCCAGCTCGTCGAGCTGGTCGATGTACTGGCCGATCACCAGGATCTGCTGGCCCGCGAACCTCCGTACCAGCGCCTCCGTCACCTTCCGCTTGGTCGCGGTCGTCGCGCAGAAGCGGTACTTCTCCTCGGTCTCCGCGGTCGCGTACGCGAGCCGCTCGGAGTCCGTCAGATTGACCCGGACCTCGACACAGTCGGCCGGCGCGATGTACCCCTGCGCCTCGATCTCCTTCCACGGCGCGTCGAACCGCTTCGGCCCGATGAGCGAGAAGACGTCCGACTCCCGCCCGTCCTCACGGACCAGGGTGGCGGTCAGGCCCAGCCTCCGCCGCGCCTGAAGGTCGGCGGTGAACTTGAAGACCGGCGCGGGCAGCAGATGCACCTCGTCGTAGACGATGAGCCCCCAGTCACGGGAGTCGAAGAGCTCGAGATGCTGGTAGACGCCCTTCCGCTTCGTCGTCAGCACCTGGTACGTCGCGATGGTGACGGGCCGGATCTCCTTCCTCGTCCCGCTGTACTCGCCGATCTCGTCCTCGGTGAGACTGGTGCGCTTGACCAGCTCGTGCTTCCACTGCCGGGCGGAGACGGTGTTGGTGACGAGGATGAGGGTGGTGGCCTTCGCCTGCGCCATGGCCCCGGCGCCGACGAGGGTCTTGCCCGCGCCGCAGGGCAGCACGACCACTCCGCTTCCGCCGTGCCAGAAGTTCTCCACGGCCTGCTTCTGATACGGCCGCAGCGCCCACCCGTCCTCCGCCAGGTCGATCGAGTGGGCCTCCCCGTCGACGTACCCGGCGAGGTCCTCGGCCGGCCAGCCCAGCTTCAGCAGTGTCTGCTTGATCTGCCCGCGCTCGGACGGGTGCACGGCCACGGTGTCGGGGTCGATCCGGGCGCCGACGAGCGGGATGACCCGCTTCGACCGCAGGATCTCCTCGAGGATGGGCCGGTCGGTGGTGGTGAGCACGAGCCCGTGCGCCGGGTGCTTGCTCAGCGTGAGCCGGCCGTAGCGGTCCATCGTCTCGGCGATGTCGACGAGCAGGGCGTGCGGCACGGGATAGCGGCTGTACTCCACGAGGGCGTCCACGACCTGCTCGGCGTCGTGGCCCGCGGCGCGCGCGTTCCACAGCCCGAGCGGCGTCAGACGGTAGGTGTGGATGTGCTCGGGCGCCCGCTCCAGCTCCGCGAACGGTGCGATGGCCCGACGGCATGCGTCGGCCTGCTCGTGGTCGACCTCGAGCAGGAGTGTCTTGTCGCTCTGGACGATGAGTGGACCATTCACGCGCGGCACCCTTTCAACATGGCTCTGCACGGCCAAACGTCCAGTGTGCCTCAACAGCGGATGATCACGCCTGGTCGTCGGCCAGTTCCGCGACCCCCGTGACGCGGTGCAGCGGGTAGGTGCGGACCTCGTCCGCCGTGTGGTCGTACGCCGTCACGAAGCCGCCCTCGACGCGGATCGGGGCGATCACGCGCTGGCTGGCGGAGCCCTCGGCGTTGACGTACCCGATCCACACGGCCTCGCCGGTGAGGACGGCGGCCTGCATGGTGGCGAGGGTCTCGGCGGAGCTGGTACGGGGGAGCTCGCCGTTGCCCGGCCCGTCGGCCGGGGTCGGCTTGCGCGGGGTCGTGGACGCCAGGTCTCCGGCGCGGATGGCGCGGATCGCGGCGCCCAGGAGGGTGGCGTCGGGGATCGGCGGGCCGTCCGGGACGGGCTCGGGGGCGGTGCGCGGCGGGGTACGACGGGCGTGCGCGCGGGTGATCAGGACGTCGCCCTCGGCCGACTCGGCGGCGGGCGCGAAGCCCATCGAGCGGAGGCCTTCGAGGAGGGTTCCCGGGTCGGCCTGGGCGGCCAGGACGGTGGGCGCCAGACGGCGGAGCCTGAGGCCCTGGGAGCGCTTGTCGGCGAGGATCTCGCTCAGCAGCGCGTCGTCGTCGCAGCGGACGTACGCCGAAGCCGCGCCGATCCGCAGATGGCCGTGCCTGCGGGCCACGTCGTCGATCAGATACGCGAGCGGCTGCGGCACCGGCGTGCGGGAGTGGGCGGTCAGGAACGCGTGCAGGTCCGACGCCGAGCGGCCCGCGTCCAGCGCGCGGCGTACCGAACCCGGTGTGAAGCGGTAGACCGTCGCCCCGCCCTTCGACTCGACGTCCGCGAGCACGCCCAGCGTGTCGGCCAGGGGACGCTTCAGGGGGCCCGGCGCGACAGCGGTCAGGTCCGCCTGGAGGAGGACGTGGTCCAGGGGCTCGGGGAGGAGGGGGGCGAGCAGCCGGGCGGCCTGGGCGGCGGCAGCGGCGTGCTCGGCGGGGGAACGGGGGTGCGGGGCGGGCGAGGGAGGGGCTTCGGCGGCGGGGCGGTGGTGCTTGTGGGCGGGGAGCTTGTCGCCGGGGCCGGAGGGCGGCTCGGCGGTCTGCGGTGCCGCCGGCGGCAGCCCCAGCAGCGCCCGCCCCTGCGCCGACAGCGCGCCCCGGCCCGTGACCCCCAGCAGCTCCGCCTCCGACAGCGCCCAGCGGGCCAGACGGGTGCGCAGATCGTCGGCCGGGGGCTGGGAGCCCCGCGGGGGGCGTTCCCAATGCAGGCGGGGGAGGAGGGAGTCCGGGGTGGCGGAGGCGCCCTCGGGAAGGCCGGCGAGGAGAGTGAGGACGCGGAGGCGGACCTCGGGGGCCGCGGAGCGGTCCAGACCGGGCCCCAGCGCCGACAACGTACGTTCCTTCGTGTCCCGCCCGCCGACCAGGCCCGCCGTGCGGGTCGCGGTGAGCCAGGCGTCGGCGAGGCGGGTCCAGCGTTCGGCGGCCGGCAGCTCCAGCCACTCGTCGTACCCGGGCGTCGCGGCGTACTGCTCGTCCGCCTCGCCGTCGGAGGCCAACAGGCCTGCCGCGTAGGCGAGTTCCACCCAGAACGCGGCCACCGGCTCGGAGACGTCCAGCGCCACCGCCGTCCGCTTCAGGTCCCGCACGCTCAGCCCGCCCGCGCGCAGCACCGACGGCCCGCCTTCGTGCCAGTCCTTGAGCAGCTCCTCGACCGTGGCGAGCGCGGTGTACGCCTGGCCCGCCGCGGCACTGTCCACAACCTGTGGACGGTGCGTCGCCGCGGGCTCGACGGGCGGCGGCACCGGCTCCGTCACCCGGTGCGCGCGGCCCGCCCGCAGATGCAGGGCGACCTCCCGGGGCAGCACGACCGTGCCGGGGGCCGTCGGCAGCAGCAGCCCGCGGTCCATCAGCCAGCGCAGATGGCGTGCCGGGTCGGCCGTCACCTGGCCGTACGGCGGCCCCCACACCAGCCGGGACAGCACCTGCAGCGACTCCGTCGGGGAGGTGTCGAGGAGCGCCGACATCCGTACGCGGTCCGTGAACAGGTCGGTGAGCGAGCCCACGGCGGACACCGAGTCGTGGGTGGTCGGCAGTCCCGCGGTGGCCACGATCTCCTGGATGCGCCCCGGTGACATGCCCGCCGTGGCTTCGGCGACCGTCGGGCCGAGGCCGGTCGGCGACGGGTGCTGCGGGGAGGGCGCGAGGAGCTCACGGGCCGTGCGGACGAGTCGGAGCCGGTCGTCCGGGCCCCACACCAGGGCCTGCTCACGCAGGGCCTCGAGGGCGCGCGGGAACGCCGCCGTGACCGCCGGGTCCTCGTCGTCGCCCGCCATCAGCCCGAGCAGTTCGTCCTGCGTCGCCGGTTCCGGCGCCACCGCCAGCGCCTCCGCGGTCTGCAGGGCGAAACGGTCCAGGCGCTCCAGGGCGCGGACGACCGAGGCGCGGGTGCCTGCGCGGGTGGCGAGCTGGGTGAGGTCCGTGGGGACGGGGGTGATGAGGTCGGGGCGGGTGCGCAGGAGGGTGGACAGGGAGGTGTCGTCCCGTGTGCGGAGGGCTTCCGCCAGGGAACGTGGAGCGGTTCCCGCGGGGGCGGGGTCCGGGGTGGGGTGCTCCTCTGTGCTCATCCGGTCAACGTTAGTGGGTTCTCGCCCCCGCCGCCCCTACCCGTCCCGTCCCCGGCGGCTCCGCGCCCCTGGGGCATCTCAGCCCGTCCGGCGATTGAGGACGAGGCCGTTCAGGCCGAACGGGGGGTCTGGGGGCGGAGCCCCCAGGGATGGGACGGGTAGGGGCGGCGGGGGCGGAAAACCCGGTACCTTCGTGGCCACGGGGTATCCAACGCGCCTGCCCCGGAGGGGACTCGTGGGGATTGAGAGCGACCAGCTCGTATTCGACTACCTGAGCCGGGTCGGCGACCTGGCCCAGCAGCGCCAGCTGCCGTCGGCGACCCGCATGCGGCTCGTGTCGGAGCTGCGCAACGAGATCGACCGCCGCAGGGCGAAGACTCCGGTCGACAGCCCGGCCGCCGTCCGCCGCATCCTCTCCCGTCTGGGCACCCCGGACGACATCGTCGCCGGCGCCCGTGAGGGCGCCCCCGAGGCCGGAACGGACACGCGGGCCGCCGTGCCCACCCAGCGCGCCGCCGACGAGCGGCAGGACCGCCCCAAGGGTCTGCGCCGAGTCGTCCCGAGGGCGCGCCCGGCGGAAGAACCGAAGCCCGCCCGCGCCACCGCCGACGACGCCCCGTCCCCGCCGCACCTCGCGAGCACGCACGAACTGGGCGACAGCTCCGCCCAACCGGACTGGTGGCGCGTGGACAGCAGTCCGTTCGGGCTCGGCGACAGCGTGCCGGGCTTCGTCGGAGGCGTGGAGATCCCCGATCTGCTCAAGCCGCCCCCGGAGCGGAAGGATGCGGAGGAGGACGACGAGGACGACGCGAAAGCGAGCCTGACGAAGAACTCGACGAAGAACCCGACGGGGAAACCGACGGGGAAACCGAAGAAGGCGGAGAAGGCCGCCGAAGGCGTCCCCGCCGACGAGGCCGCCGCGCCCCGTCGTCGCCTCCCCCGCCCGGGCAACTGGAGCAACCCCCTCCTCCTGCTCGCCGCCGTCCTCCTCGTCGTGGGCGCCGTGCTCGGCAACTGGTTCGCCCTCGGCCTCGGCTGGCTCATCGCCTACGCCTCGCGCCGGCTGAGCCCCGCGGAGTCGAAGTGGGCGGTCCTCGGCATGCCCGGCGTGGTGGCCATGGCCGCCGTCGTCTGGCTGTGGGGTCGTACGGACGGCCGCTGGGGCGACCCGATCGCCAAGGGCCACATGAACGACGCGGTTACGGAAACCTGGCCGTGGGTGGTGCGCGGCGCGGCGCTGGCCTCGGCGCTGTACCTGGTGTGGCGCTCACAGCGCAGCCGCTGAGGGGGCTTTGAGGGGGCACTGAGGGGGCTCTGTGCGGGGGCACGGCTGCCGGTTTCCTCCGCTGGGCACAATGGCCCTTATGCATACGACCTCGCGCTCGCTGACCGTCGGCTTCGATCTCGACATGACCCTGATCGACTCCCGCCCTGGCATCCACGCCTGCTACCGGGCGCTTTCGGCGCGTACGGGGACGTACATCGACTGCGATCTCGTGGTGACGCGGCTCGGACCGCCGCTGCAGGAAGAGCTGATCAACTGGTTCCCGGCGGAGCGGGTGGCCGCCGTCGCCGATCTCTACCGCGAGATGTACCCCGCCCATGCCATCACCGGCACGCTCGCGATGCCCGGCGCGCGCGAGGCCGTCGACGCCGTGCGGGCGGCGGGCGGGCGTGCCGTCGTCGTCACCGCGAAGTGGGAGCCCAACGCCAAGCTGCACCTCGAGCACCTGCGCATCGACGCCGACGCGGTGGTCGGCAACCTGTGGGCGGAGCGGAAGGCGGAGGCGCTGCGCGAGTACGGCGCGAGCGTGTACGTCGGCGACCACACCGGCGACGTACGCGGCGCACGCACCGCGGACGCGTACTCCGTCGCGGTGGCCACCGGCCCGTGCGACGCGGCGGAGCTGCGCGCGGCGGGCGCGGACGTGGTCCTCGGTGACCTGACGGAGTTCCCGGCGTGGCTGGGCGGCTACCGGGGCGCGGCGGAAGAGGCGGCGCGGGCCTGACGCCGGCCGGCCGCGACCGATTGGAGCACCCCCGCTCCGGCCAGCAGGAAGCCGACGCCCATGAGCATGCTCAAGCCGAACATGAACGTCGGAAAGGGCGTCGTATCCAGCAGCAGTGGGGCCACTGTGACGAGTGTGGCCACAGCTCCGATGAAGAACACAATGACACCGGCACGGATCAGCCGGTCCCCTGGCTCTGTGGAATTCGCTTGGGTTTTGTCACGCACCGGACCAGGGTAGTTCCCAGCGCGAAGGAACAATCCGGCGACGTCTTGTCACCGGCCTGTGGGCCATTAGCCTTGGTACCGGCGGGTCAGAGGACCCGCTGTAGTGCTATCCAGAGCAGTTTTCAGAGCAGTTTCCGACGAGTACGAGGACGAGGACAGACGTGCCTACCGGCAAGGTCAAATGGTTCAACAGTGAGAAGGGCTTCGGCTTTCTCTCCCGCGACGACGGCGGCGACGTCTTCGTTCATTCCTCGGTCCTGCCTGACGGAGTCGACGCTCTCAAGCCCGGCCAGCGCGTGGAGTTCGGCGTCGTCGCAGGCCAGCGCGGCGACCAGGCGCTTTCGGTGACCATCCTGGACCCGACCCCCTCCGTCGCGGCCGCCCAGCGCCGCAAGCCGGACGAACTGGCCTCCATCGTCCAGGACCTGACGACCCTCCTCGAAAACATCACGCCGATGTTGGAGAAGGGCCGCTACCCGGACAAGGCCTCCGGCAAGCAGATCGCGGGCCTGTTGCGAGCGGTCGCCGACCAGCTCGACGTGTGACCTGTGACCTATGACGTCTTGGTGATTGTTTAGGGGAAGTTCAGCGCATCCGGGCCGAGGGGCGGCACCAGCCCCTCGGCCGCCGCGCGTGTGAGCAGACCCCGGATCGCCGCGTACCCGTCCTCGCCGAGGTCGGCCGTGAACTCGTTGACGTACAGCCCGATGTGCTGGTCGGCGACGGCGGGGTCCATCTCCTGGGCGTGTTCGAGGACGTACGGGCGGGAGGCCTCGGGGTCGTCCCAGGCGGCGCGGACCGAGGCGCGAATCGTCTCGGCGAGGCCCTTCAGCCGCTCCTCGCCCAGCGAGCGCTTGGCGATGATCGCGCCGAGGGGGATGGGCAGTCCGGTGGTGTGTTCCCAGTGCTCGCCCATGTCGGCGAGCTTGTGCAGGCCGTAGTTCTGGTAGGTGAAACGGGCCTCGTGGATGACGAGTCCGGCGTCCACCTTGCCGTCCCGCACGGCCGGCATGATCTCGTGGAACGGCATGACCACGATCTCGCCGACCCCGCCGGGGATCGTGTCCGCGGTCCAGAGGCGGAAGAGCAGATACGCCGTCGACCGCTCGCTCGGGACGGCGACGGTACGGCCCGTGAGGTCGGCGTCGGACTCCCGCGTCAGCACCAGCGGGCCGCAGCCCCGGCCCAGCGCGCCGCCGCAGGGCAGCAGCGCGTACGTGTCGAGGACGTACGGCAGCACGGCGTACGACACCTTCAGGACGTCGAGCTCGCCGCGCTCGGCCATGCCGTTGGTGATGTCGATGTCCGCGAAGGTGACGTCGAGGGCGGGCGCGCCCGGGACGCGGCCGTGGGCCCAGGCGTCGAAGACGAAGGTGTCGTTCGGGCAGGGGGAGTAGGCGATACGAACGTTCTCAGGCTCAGGACTCATGTGGGTTCCAACTCTCCAGGACGGGCGCGAGCTTCCCGAAGGCCCCGGTGAGGGCCGCGAGAGCGTCGCCGATGCGCCAGGCGGCACGGTCGCGCGGGCCGACGGGGTTGGAGACCGCGCGCAGTTCCAGTACGGGCACACCGTGCGCGGCGGCCGCCTCGGCCACACCGAAGCCCTCCATGGCCTCGGCGAGCGCGCGGGGGTGCCGGGCCCGCAGCTCGGCGGCACGCTCGGCGGTACCGGTCACGGTGGACACGGTCAGTACGGTTCCGGCGCGTCCGCCCGTCGCCGCCACGACGTCTCGTACGAGTGTTTTTGGCGGGCGGTGGTTGACGACTCCGAACCCGAGCTCGGTGACGGGGAGGAACCCGTCCGCGGTCTCGGCGCCCAGATCCGCCACGGTGATCGCGTCGGCGACGACGAGGGACCCGACGGGGGCGTCCGGCTGGAAACCGCCGGCGATACCCGTGGAGACCACGAGGTCGTACGGGGCGCCTTCGAGGGCGCGCGCGGTGAGCGCGGTGGCCGCGGAGGCGGCGGCGAGGGCGGGTCCGACGCCGGCGGCCAGCAGATCGAGGGTCAGGCCGGCGGCGGAGGGGACCGCAGGTGCCGGGGACAGCCGCTCAAGGGTCAGTCCGGGCAGCGTCACCTCGTGGCGCGGGACCGCGAACGCTCCAGCCACCGCGTCCCGTTCGACCGGAACGGCGGTGGCCACAAGCACTCTCAGCCCAGCGGCAGCGATCAGGCGTCCTTCTTGAGCTTGAAGGACCACAGACCGGTCACCGTCTCGTCGCCCTCCTTGATGGAGACGAGCGTGGAGTTTCCGCTGGCGCCGTACTGGGCGTTGAAGAACACGCTCCCCGGAATCGTCCGGTACGTCTTCGTGCTGGAGTCGGTCAGCGGCTGACCGTTCATCAGGATCGTCCAGCCCTCGTCCGCGATCTCCGGATCCACGCCGAACCGCACGGTCTCGTCGGGGTCGACCGAGATGGACTTGATGTCCTTGGACTTGAGGCACTTGGCCAGATCCGCAGCCTTCACCTCCTTGCCGTCGTTGTAGCAGTCGGTCTCGGAGCTCACCGAGTTGCTGCCGACCGTGATGGTGGCCAGCGGCGACGGCTTGTCACAGGCGGACAGGGCGAGAAGCCCGGCGGATACGGCGCCGGTGACGGCGACGGCACGACGACGGCGGCGCGCAACACTGAGTCCATCAGCGGCTCTGCCGCGGGGCAGGGAGGTCATGGCCGAAGGCTATCGGGCACGTCCAGCGCTCTCCCCACGTGGGGTGCGGCGTGCCGCGGGCGGCCCCCGCGTGGCCGTGCGTCGAGGCCCCCTAGGACACCCGCTGCCGAACCGGTCCGCCGTGCCGGGCGGTGCCGAGCAGCCCGCGCACAGTGGTGAGCCACCCGGTGGCGACGATCGCGGCGGCCACGGACAGGCCGAGTGTTCCGTTGAGGGGCAGCACGATGCCGATCGCGCCGCCGAGCACCCAGGCCACCTGCAGACAGGTCTCGGAGCGGGCGAACGCGGACGTACGGACGGACTCCGGCACGTCCCGCTGGATCAGCGCGTCCAGGGACAGCTTGGCGAGGGCCTGGGAGAACCCGGCGACCGCCGCCAGACAGGCCACGAGGAGAGCCCCGAAGAATATGGCGGCGGTGATCGCGGCCCCCAGCACACACCCGACGACCGTCACGATGATGATCTCCGGAGCGCGTGACTTGAGCCAGGCCCCGCAGGCCGTGCCGAGCGCGTTGCCCGCGCCCGCCGAGACACCCACTATCCCGAGCGAGACCGCCGCGCTCTCGCCGGTGAGCGGGTGCTCGCGCAGGAGGAAGGCGAGGAAGAAGATCAGGAAGCCGGAGAGGCAGCGCAGGGACGCGTTGGCGGCGAGGGCGTGCGTGACGGCCGTACCGACGGTACGCAGTCCGGGGCGTGGGGTCTTCTTCACGCGCGGCCCGTGCAGATGCTCCTCGTCCGCGGCCAGCAGCGCCTTGTCCTCGCCCTTGGCCGAGTCGACCTTGTGCGGCAGCGTGAACGACAGGAACGTACCCGCGATGAAGATCACGAAGGCGCCGTAGAGCGGATAGCGGGGCCCGAGGGCCTGCAGCCCCGCCCCGATCGGCGCGGCGACGCCGGTGGCGAGGAGTCCGCCGAGGGTGACCCGCGAGTTGGCCTTCACGAGGGAGAACCGGGGCGGCAGCAGCCGTGGCACGACGGCGCTTCTCACCACCCCGTACGCCTTGGACGCGACCAGCACGCCCAGCGCGGCGGGATACAGCTCGATACCGCCGGTGACGACCGCGCCCGACAGCAGCAGCGCCAGCATGGCCCGGGCGAACATCGCGCCCGCCATCGCGGCCCGGCGGCCGTGCGGGAGGCGGTCCAGGAGCGGGCCGATCACGGGGGCGAGGAGGGTGAAGGGCGCCATGGTGATGGCGAGGTAGAGGGCGACGCGGCCGCGGGCCTCGTCCGTGGGCACGGAGAAGAACACCGTGGAGGCGAGGGCGACGGTGATCATGACATCGCCGGCGCCGTTCACCGCGTGCAGCTCGATCAGTTTCCCGAGACCCGACTCGCCTGCCCCGTGCGCGTGCGTCGCCTTCCGGATTCCGCGGGCCGGGCCCGTCACCGGGAAGTGCAGGGCACGCCCTACCGCGCGGACGGATCCGGTCCTCCGGCCCGTACCGCCACTTCGGATGCTCCCCTTGTCACCACCGATACCCGTGGCTCCCTGGGGCGACCTCGCGGCTGCCACTCCGCCATAGTGCCCTGAGAAGGACGTACATAGTGCGGTTACCGCGCGTATAGCGGCCGAGTGAGGCTGCCGCGGAGGGGCGGAATCGTAGGCCGGGAGGGACGGCTGGGGTTGGTGCCAGGTGGACGAGAGAGGCGGAGGGGCATTTCGGTCGACCGGGGAGTCGTAGGGATCCTGGGTCGGTCTACGGAGGGATGCGGTGCGGATCCTGGGTCGGTCTGCGGAGGGGTGCGGTGGGGATTCTGGGTCGGTCGCCCGAGGGGCGCGGTGGGGATTCTGGGTCGGTCGTCTGATGGGGGCGGCAGGGATCCCGTCCTGGTCCACCGAGGGACGCGGCAGGGATCCTGTCCTGGTCCACCGAGGGACGCGGCAGGGATCTTGTGCCGGTGGGCCGGGAGCGGCGGTAGGGGTTCTTTTCCGGTCGACCGAGGGGGTGGTGGGGATACGTTCCGGCCAACCGCGAGGGTCGGGAGGGGCGATTTTCCCTCTGGTTTCCCGCGCGTCGAGACGGGTGGACGGCCGGGAAACGGCGCCGCGGACAGGCGGCGAACCCTGGCGCGGAGTGCAGAAGCGCCCCGCCGGTGTGGGCCCACGGGCCAGGAGAAGGTAGCGTGCGTAGCGCGCCTGCGGCGGTTGTTCTCGGCCGCGCGCCTCTCGGCCATCCCGCAGAATGGATGGCGTAGGTGCGCCCGAGCGCGATCGGGCGCGGACGTCGACGCGGCCCACCGGTCCGCTCCGTCCGCACCCCCGCCGAGGGATGGCGCACCCGTGAGACGGCGTAGGAGAGAAGCGATACCTGTGAGCGCAGCGACAACGCGAAGCCGCACCCCCGACCGCCTGTGCGCCGAGGCCGTCGACCTCGCCCGCGCTGCCGCCGAGGAGGCCGCCGCCCCCGGCGTCGTCGGCGAGCACGTGGAACTGGTCTCCGAGGGGGACCGCGTTGTCACGCACTTCTTCGAGTGCATGGAATTCGGGTACCGCGGCTGGCGCTGGGCCGTGACCGTCGCCCGTGCCTCCCGCGCGAAGGTCGTCACCCTCGACGAGGCGGTGCTGCTGCCCGGCCCCGACGCCCTCCTCGCCCCCGAGTGGGTGCCGTGGAGCGAGCGGCTGCGCCCGGGCGACATGGGTCCCGGCGACCTGCTGCCGACGGACGCCGAGGATCTGCGTCTGGAGCCCGGTTTCTCCGGCGAGGACGAGCCCGCGCCGAATTCCGCGGTCTCCGATGACATGGCCGAGCTGGTGGAGGCGGAGGACGCGGAGGTCACCGCGGGCAGCCCCGCGAACCTGCCGGTCGCGCCGCGGCGCGGTTCGATCGCGGCGGTGGCGGAGGAGCTCGGTCTGCGCCGCGCCCGCGTCCTCTCCCGCTACGGCCTGCACATCGCGGCCGACCGCTGGGAGGAGTCGTACGGGCCCAAGACGGCGATGGCTCAGGCGGCGCCCGCGGCGTGCGTGAGCTGTGGCTTCCTGAACCCGATCGGCGGCTCGCTCGGTCAGGCGTTCGGAGTGTGTGCGAATGAGTTCTCGCCGGCTGATGGGCGTGTCGTCTCCCTGTCGTACGGCTGTGGCGGTCACTCCGAGGCCGCGGTCATGCCGAAGCCGCCGCGGCCGGCTCCGCCGGTGATCGACGAAACCCGGGTCGATCCGTTCCCGCTTCGTCCCGCCGCGGATTCCGGTTCGGTCTCGATCGCGACGGACGAGTCGGCGGAACTGGGCCACTCGTAAGGCCGAGGCTTTTTTCGCCCCCGCCGCCCTTACCCGTCCCATCCCGTTCCTGGGGGCTCCGCCCCCAGACCCCCGCTTCGGCCTGGACGGCCTCGTCCTCGATCGCCGGACGCGCTGGGATGCCTGGCGGGGGTCTGGGGGCGGAGCCCCCAGGGATGGGACGGGTAGGGGCGGCGGGGGGCGAGCAAACCCCACCCCACCCCCCGCGCGGTACCTTCATGCGGCGGTCGAGCCCAGCGTGCAATCGCGGGCCGCGAGAAGGAGAGTGAACCCGTGAGCAAGTTCGTGCGGCCGGCACCCGAGGGCGCGGACCCGTTCGGGACGACCCGCCTGCGACGCGGCGTGCTGGATGCCTGGGCCACCAGCCCGGCCCGTTTCCGTGAGGACGCCAACGCCGAGGAGGACCTCGTCCTCGGCGGCTACCGCGACCGCCTGGTGGTCGAGCTCGCTCAGAACGCCGCCGACGCCGCCGCCCGCGCCGGAGTGCCGGGCCGCCTCCGGCTCACCCTCCGCGACGGCGTGCTCGTCGCGGCCAACACCGGCGCCCCCCTCGACGCGGCCGGCGTCGAATCGCTCTCCACGCTCCGCGCCTCCGCCAAGCGGGACACGCACGACACCGCCGTCGGCCGTTTCGGCGTCGGATTCGCCGCCGTCCTCGCGGTGAGCGACGAGCCCGCCGTCGTGGGCCGGCACGGCGGTGTCCGCTGGTCCCTCGCCGAGGCCCGCGAGCTGGCGGTGGACACCGCCCGTCACAGCCCGGGGCTGGGGGACGAGATCCGCCGCCGCGACAGCCATGTGCCGCTGCTCCGGCTGCCGTTCGCCGCCGAGGGCACCGCCCCGGACCCCTACGACACCGCCGTCATCCTGCCGCTGCGGGACACCGCGGCCGAGGATCTCGCGGAACGCCTGTTGCACGGCTTGGACGACGCCCTCCTGCTCGCGCTGCCCGGTCTCGAAGAGGTCGTCGTCGAGATCGGCGACACCCCGGCCCGGACGCTGCGGCGCCGCACGGATACAGCCCCCGGCAGCGCGCCACAGCCCACCGAAAGCAGCGCCTCTGCCTCCGCCCCCGCCTTCGCCTCCACCGTCCTCCTCGAAGACTCCCGAGACGGCACCACCCGCTGGCGCACCGTCTCCCACCACGGCCCCCTGGACCCCGCCCTCCTCGCCGACCGCCCCGTCGAGGAGCGTCTGCGCCCGCACTGGTCCGTGACCTGGGCGGCCCCCGTCGACGCCGACGGCACCCCGGCCCGCCCCCGTACCAGCCCGGTCGTGCACGCGCCGACCCCCAGCGACGAGCCCCTCGGCGTCCCGGCTCTCCTCATCGCCTCGCTCCCGCTCGACACCACCCGCCGGCACGCCGCCCCCGGCCCGCTCACCGACTTCCTCGTGGAGCGCGCGGCGGACGCGTACGCCGAACTGCTCGCCGCCTGGCGCCCGGTGGACACCGGGATCATCGACCTCGTGCCGGGCCCGCTCGGCAAGGGCGAGCTGGACGGCGCGCTGCGCCAGGCGATCCTCGACCGGCTGCCGCGTACCGCCTTCCTGCCGCCCGCCATCCCGCCGGAGGACGGCGACCAGAACGCGCCCGCCGACTGGCCCGACACGGACGCCGCCCGGACCCCCGCCGCCCTGCGCCCCCGCGACGCCGAGGTCGTCGAAGGGGCGGGCGCCGAGACCGTCCAGGTCCTCGCCGAGGTGCTGCCCAGCCTGCTGCCCGCCGGGCTGGAACGCCGGGTGGAGCTGCGGACCCTTGGCGTCGCCCGCGTCCCGCTCACCGAGGCCGTGGACCGGCTGGCCGGCCTGGAGAAGGACCCGGCCTGGTGGCACCGCCTGTACGACAGCCTCGCCGGTGTCGACCCCGACCGGCTGTCCGGGCTGCCCGTACCCCTCGCTGACGGCCGTACGACGATCGGCCCCCGCCAGGTCCTCCTGCCCACCGCGGAGGGCGCCCAGGCGGCCCCCGACACCCTCGCCCGCCTCGGCCTCAAGGTCGCCCACCCGGACGCAGCCCACCCCCTCCTGGAGAAGCTGGGCGCCCTCCCGGCCACACCCCGCGCGGTCCTCACCACCCCGCAGGTGCGCGCGGCCGTCGCGGCGTCCCTCGACGACGAGGGCGGCTGGAGCGGCCTGGACGACTGGGACGGCAGCGCCCCGGACGCCGAGGAGCTCGCGGACACCGTGCTCACCCTCGTCCGCGACGCCGCCCTCGACCCCGGCGACGAACCCTGGCTCGGCGCCCTCGCCCTCCCGGACGAGGAGGGCGAACTCGCGCCCGCCGGTGAACTGGTGCTGTCCGGCAGCCCGTTCGCCCAGGTCATGCGCGAGGACGAGCTGGCCTTCGTCGACGCCGAGTGGGCCGAGCGCTGGGGCGAGCAGCCCCTCGCCGCCTGTGGTGTGCTGGCCGACTTCACGCTCGTACGCGCCACCGATGTCGTCCTGGACCCGGACGAACTGGAGCCGCGCGACTCCGACTTCGCCGAACCCGACGACGCGGGTCTGCTGGACGCAGTGGACGTGTGGTGCGAGGACGTTCTGGACCGGTTGCCCGACACGCCGGTGCCGCCGGTCGCCACCGAGATCGTTGCCGTACGGGACCTGGACCTCGTGGACGACGAGCGGTGGCCGCAGGCGCTCGCGCTGCTGTCCCGGCCGCCGCTGCGGGACGCGCTCACCCAGCCGCTGCGGATCCTGTTGCCGGACGGCACGCACGAGATCGTCCGGCCGTACACGGCGTGGTGGCTGCGCGGCCACCCCGTCCTCGACGGGCGCCGCCCCGCCGGGCTGCGCGCCGCGGGCGGCGACCCGCTCCTGCACGGCCTGTACGACGAGGCGGACGCGACCGGCTTCGACGACGAGCAGGTGCTGCGGGCGCTCGGCGTACGCACCTCCGTGGCCGCCCTCCTCGACGAACCCGGCGGCGCGGCCGAACTGCTCGACCGGCTCGCCGACTCCGACCGCGAGGTGTCGGGCACCCAACTGCACGCCCTCTACGGCTTCCTGGCCGACCTCGAGCCCGAGCAGGTGACCCTGCCGGACGAGTTGCGAGCCGTCGTCGACGGTGAGGTGGTGGTCGTGGACGCGGCCGACGCCGTGGTCGTCGACTCGCCCGACCTGCTGCCCTTCACCAGCGGCATGCCGCTGCTCCCCGTACGGCCGTCCCGCGCCGCCGATCTCGCCGAGCTGTTCCAGGTGCGGCGGCTCAGCGAGTCGGTGACCGGCGAGGTGACCTCGCAGGGCACCGAGCACGACGTACCGGAGTCCGTACGGGTTCTGCTGGGCCCCTCGACCCCCGCGTTGTACGTCGAGCACGAGGAGCTCGTCGTCGACGGCACCGAGCTCGACTGGCGGTGTACGCGGGACGGCGTCCTGCACGCGTCCACGCTGGAGGGGGTCGCGGCGGGCCTCGCCTGGGCGGCCGGGCAGTGGCCGCGCCGCTTCGAGGTGGCGGCCCTGCTGGAAGACCCGTCCCGCACGAAGGAGCTGGCGCGGGACCGCTGGTTCGACTGAGACCTGATGCGCGCCCTGGGGTCGTACACGGTGAGGATGTACGACCCCTCCGCAGCCCCGTGTTGTGACCTTCGTCATATCTGCACAGAGACTCCCCCACGCGTACAACCATTCACTCCCGTCGTAGATCTGATCACCGGAGTCAACAGACTCCACGATCACTTGGGCCCCGTACGTGAACACGAGCCGTGGAAAGACGAGTCTCGGGGGCCATCTCCGTTTCCAGGGGGAATCCATGCGCAAGCGCACCACCACCATTGCCCTGATAGCGTCCTTCGCCGCCGCCGGAGCCGTCCTGGCTCCCGCCGCCCACGCGGACGGCAGCCAGGGCGACACCAAGATCACCAAGGTCGTGGTGAACGGCGGCAAGAACGTCGTCGTCGGCGCGACCACCGTCAAGAAGTTCACGGTGTCCGTCACGGCCACCGACAACAAGGGCATCGCCTCCGCCGAGATCGACCTCTACGGCCCGAACTACGGCATGCTCACCACGGCCTCCGTGAAGTGCGTCGCCGCCAACGCCACGACGTCGACCTGCTCCGGCAGCTTCACCGTCGACCCGCGGGTGTACGACGTCGTCAACGACGAGGCGGGCACCTGGTACGTCGACGCCTGGGTCGACGCCAAGGGCGACGACTCGAACTTCATCTGGAAGGAGAAGGCGGGCAGCTTCAAGCTGCAGCGCGCCTCCAAGCTGACGGTCAACGCCGCCCCGGAGCCGGTGAAGAAGGGCAAGACCATCACGGTCACCGGTGCCCTGACCCGCGCCAACTGGGAGTCCGGCAAGTACGCGGGCCTCTCCGGCCAGTCGGTGAAGCTCCAGTTCAAGAAGAAGGGCAGCACCACCTACACCACGGTCAAGACGATCAAGTCGACCAGTGGTGGCGCCCTGAAGACGACGGTCACGGCGTCGGTCGACGGCACCTACCGCTACTCCTACGCGGGCATCTCGAGCACCGCGGCGGTCAGCGCCACGGGTGACGCCGTCGACGTGAACTAGTCGCCAGGTACGACCCGTAAGACCGACCGGCAAATGGGGGGCGGCGTCGCGGGGTCTGGCACGCACATCTGCCGCGTTGTCGTCGGTCGCGATGGCTCCGCCATCACTCCCTCCTCCGCCTTGCAGCTGCACG